>JADFNZ010000039.1:0-4843 GCA_022563135.1 Chloroflexota bacterium
TCGTCTTCGTCGAGGCGCCGCGCTCCGTCGACGAGCTGCGCGAGGTGGCGCGCGCGATCCCGGACGCGCCGCTCTTCGCCAACATGATCGAGGGCGGCAAGACTCCCCTGCTCAGCTCGGCGGAGCTGCGGGAGCTGGGCTACAAGCTGGTCGTCTACCCGCTCTCGGCGCTCTTCTCTGCGGCGAAGGCGGTGGAGGAGACGTATCGCGCGCTGTTCGAGCAGCAGTCGACCGCGTCGCGCCAGCACGCCATGACGTCGTTCGCCGAGTTCGAGGAGATGATCGGAGTTCCCGCCTGGCAGGAGCTGGAGAGCCGCTACGTGGTGGAGTAATCGCTAGCCCAGCCGGCCCTCGAACTCCGCCAGCTTCTGCTCCAGGTCACGCTGCCGGGCGGAGACCGTGAGGTCGCCGCGGGTGCGCTCCAGGATGGCGCGCATGGCGTCCGCCGTGCGCCGCAGGCCGCCCGTCATCGCGTCCGGGTAGTCGATCGTGACGAGCGCGCTGTGGATATCGTCCATCGCGGCGAGGATGCCTTCGCAGCGGTCGACGTCGCCGGCGCGCAGAGTATCGAGCAGGTGGCGGCGCAGCTCGCCGACGGCCTCACCGAGGCCGTTCAGATAGGCGGGCAGCTCGACATCCAGGTCCTGAGGCGTCGGTAGCGGCTGGCCGGCGATGAGCGCGAGCGTCGCGCAGGCCTCCACGTACTCCTTCTGGGCGTCGTGGACGAAGCCGGCGTGGTAGATGCTTGGCTGGTCGCGCAGGCTCTCGTTCGCCTCAGCGATCAGTGCGCGCACCTTTTCGACCAGCTCCTCGGCCGGCGCGAACTCTTTGCGATGGACAGCGCGAATGGCGTTGGCGGAGTGGCGAACGGCTTCGCGGCAGAGCGGGAGGGCCCGTTCCCGAGCCCGATGCTTATCCACGAAGGCGGCACGTATGCCCTCCATGATCGGCTCTAGCTGGCCGCTGATGCGTTCCATCTATTCGAACCTCGTCCAGTCTTCGTAAAGGCCACCAGATGCCAGCGGGTCGAGCAATTCGACGGCTAATGGGAAGACCGAGACGGTCGCGCTCTGGATCACCCAGCGGCCTTCGATAAACGTGAAGTCGAGACCGCGCACGAAGCGGCCGGACACGCCGGACGCATCATCGATAAATGTGAGGATAGCACTGTGCACGTCGCCGGTGGGCTCTCCCAGCGTGAGCGGGGTAGCAGTGGCGAAGAGGCGGACGGAGCCCACACCGTACTCATCCTCCTCGTCTGCAAGCGCGTCCGCAAAGAAGCTCCGGATGTCGTTGATGAGCACGCCGGGCGTCACGCGCTGGCCCGAAGCGCCGTGGTTGGTGATTGAGACTACCTCAAACTCAATGCCGGCTTCTGTGCAGACGGGCTGCGTTGGCGCGTTGGGCCCCTGCGCAGCGGCCACGTCCGCCTCCGTGCAAATACTGGGAATCCCCTGCACACGGTCGGTGAAGAAGGCGGTGTCGCCCTCCTCCGCCGCGCGGGCGATGCTATCGATGAAGTCCGCGAATGCGACCGGGTCCGGCCCTTCGTCGCCGTCACCGTTGCCATTCACAATCAGCAAGATGGAGAACACGATGACCGCAGCGAGCGCTGCCAGCATCACCGTGCCTCCCGCAAGGCGTACGAGCACGCTAGAGTTCGTCCACCGGCGCAGGGAGCTCTCCCTCGCGGGCCGCGTCGATCATCTCGCGCGCCTGCTCCGGCAGCTCCATGCCGTACTCCTGGAACTTGCGCTCCGTCCAGCGGCCTATCTGGCGCGGGTCCTTGTAGTCCTCCAGCCGCTGCGGCTCCGCGCCAAGCTCCTCCAACACGCGCTGCCCCGACTTGTGGTAGGCGAAGCGGGAGAGGGTGCGCGAGAGCTTCTTGCCGCCGCACTGGGAACAGGCCGCCTTCATCTTCGCGTTCATCGATTTCAAGAAGACGCTGGTGAGGCGGCCGCAGTCGTCGCAGGTGTACTCGTAGATCGGCATGCTAGGTCTCGCCGAGCGAAAAGTCGTCGCCGCCGTCATCGTCCGGAAACTCGCCCGCCTCCATCCGGTCGATCGCATCGTCGAACTCCGGCCCCAGCTCCTCGCCCATTTCGCCCTGCATCTTGCGAGCCCAGCGGGCGACGCTGCGCGGGTCGTTCTCGTCCACGCCCGCCATCATGCTCTCGTCGATCTCGTCGAGCGAGCCGCCGGCGGAGTGCAGCACCGCCACGCGCGAGATGAGGCGGCTCAGCTTAGGGCTGTCGCAGTACTCGCAGCGCGGCTCCGCCTTCGTGGACGCCGTGCGCACGAAGACGCTCGTTTGCTTGCGGCAGTCCCGGCAGCGGTACTCGTAGATCGGCATGGCGTCACAGTATACCGAGCAGCGCAGCGCGCGGGAAGCGCGCGGGAGATAGGACTACCGCCGACTGAAGTCGCCCCGACGGGCGCCTGTAGGGCGGCGGCATAGGGAGTTGAGTAATAGCCGCGAACTTCAGTCCGCGGGCTTAGCAATTCTCCTCCACCGCGCTCTCGATGTGCCGGAGCGACACGACCCGGCCCGCCGCGTCCAGGTCGATCGCGATCAGGTCGATGCGCCGGTCCGGCGGCAGCTCCTCGTGCTGCTGCGCGAACGCCTCCGCCGCGAGCAGCAGCCGCTGCGCCTTACGACGATCGACCGCCTCGACCGCGGAGCCCATCGCGTCGCCGCGCCGCGTCTTCACCTCAACGAAGACCGCCACGCCGTCCTTCTGCGCGACGATGTCGACCTCGCCCTCGCGCACGCGAAAGTTCGTCGCTAGGATGCGATACCCGTTCGCCTCCAGGTGCGCCCTCGCAACACGTTCTCCGAAGTCACCCAGGTCTCTTCGCGCACTCACGTTTCGCAGTGTACGCCAACAAGTGAGCGGTAGGTTGCGGGACGGGGCCTAATACTCACCAGCGGCTGTCATATGTATAATCAGCGCGTTGGAGGAGGAACCCACATGGCTGACAAGAAGCCCGAACTGGTGATGCGCTTCGCATCCGGTAGCGTAAAACACTTCGGGCTTCAGATGTACTCCACGCCCGCGCCCTCCATTGCAGAGATGATCGCGAACGCGTGGGACGCTGACGCGACTGAGCTTCAGATAGACATTCCACTTGGCCAGCCGATCACGCCCGACATGACAATCACGATCACGGACAATGGCCATGGGATGAGCGCCGACGATTGTAATGAACGGTTCCTCGTGGTAGGCCGCGAGACGCGTAAGGAGTCAGGAGAGCGGACACCCCAGAAGAAAAGGCAAGTGCTGGGCCGGAAGGGACTGGGTAAGTTTGCTCCCTTCGGGATTGCCTCGATCATCGAAGTGCGTACCGTGCGCGACGGCCATATGACGGAATTTCGGATGGATTACGAGAAGATGCAGCAGCCGACGGCTGAGGATCAGTGGAAGATGCCGTACGAGCCGGAAGTTCTTGCATGGGGGCCGGTCAAGGAGCCAAACGGTACGACAATGACTCTCAAGAACCTCCGGCTTAAAAGGGCCATCCCAGAGACGGTGTTTCGCAGAGCGCTTGAGCGGCGCTTCTCGCTAATCGGCGACGACTTCTCTGTTGTTATCAACGATAAGCAGCTTCGCCGGTACAAGATCGACTTCGAAGTCCGCATTCCTGCGACTGGCTGGTCGAACGAGACGCTTCCCGACGGACGTAAGATACGTTGGTGGGTCGCCTTTGCTCCGACACCGCTGCCGATGGAGGAATTCGCGGGGGTCTCCGTTCTGGCTCACGGGAAGCTCGTCCAAGAACCGTTTTTCTTCAACTTGGCCGGCGGTGCGCATGCTCAGCATGGTATGCGGTACATGGCAGGCGTCGTAGAAGCCGACTACTTGGACGAGGACGTTAGCGTCGATGTGGTGGCGACCGACCGCTCTACCATACGTTGGGATGATCCGCTCGCGGAGGCCCTCCTTTCGTGGGGACAAGCAAAGATCAAGGAATGGCTCACCAGTTGGGGAGGCCAACGAGCGGAAAAGCGATTGGCGCGGCTCAAGGCCGACCGACCAAAGCTTCAGGCCATCCTTGACTCTCTTGAAGGAATGCCTGCCTCGGAGAGGGACGAGCTAAGAACCATTGTGATCCGTCTCGCGGCATCAGTCGAGGACGACGACCGGCTCGTCTGGGCCGTCGAATCAGTCGAAGCCGCCTACGGGGATCGTCGCTTTATCGAACTCGCGCGGGCGATGGGCCAGATGGATGAGCCTAGCGTCGATCAGGTCTTAGAGGTCTTCCGCGAGTTCGAGCTTCTGGAATCAGCACGGCTCGCTCAAATAACGGCGGCGCGTCTCGAAGTGGTCAAGACTTTCGAGCGACTAATCGACGAGAAGGCACCGGAGAAGGCTCCAGACGTAGACGACATGCAAGGGATTCTTGAGGATAATCCGTGGTTACTCAATCCTGACTGGCAAATCCTTCAGCACGAGAGGGCCATCGACACGATTCTCGTAAACGAGTTGAACCTTCCGAAGACGGCGACAGAGGAAGGGAAGAAGCGTCTCGACTTTTTCTGCCTCGCTGACAGTCGCAGAGCCGTGGTCGTTGAAGTGAAGCGCCCTGGTCACACCGCCACACTCGACGAGTGGAACCGCTTTGTCCTTTACGTATCTACGTTGCGCCAGCACTACGAGCGCATCACGAAGGTAGAAGATCGCCTTGAAGTGGAGGGCTTGTTTGTGGCCACGAAGCTTGCGCCGGTAGCTCAGCAGACGGCGGATGACGTGGCTAAGGCTGGTATCCATAAGTTCACAGATTGGACGGCGCTCGTTACGAGAGTAATAAGGGAATACCGAGCCTATTTCGACGCGCTGGTGGC
>JADFNZ010000039.1:4853-12079 GCA_022563135.1 Chloroflexota bacterium
GTCTGCTCCAGCCGATCCTCGGCGGCGTGTCCTCAAGATGCTCGTCGGTGAGTAAATCTGAGGAGAGACAAGCCCAAGCGACATCATTGAGGATGGCGGCTGTCCGCCGCGAAGGGACGGCACCTGAGCTAGCCCTTCGAAGGGCGCTGGCGCGAGAGGGCGTTCGCGGCTACCGGCTCAACGTCAAGTCTTTGCCAGGTGCACCCGACCTTGCGTTCACGCGCTGGCGCGTCGCAGTGTTTGTGGACGGAGCCTTCTGGCATGGACATCCCAAGAAGTTTCCTGAAGACCGAGTCAAGGAGTATTGGAGAAGGAAGATTGCCCGCAACCGCGAGCGCGACAGGGCCGTAAATGTCAAACTGAGGCAGGCGGGTTGGCGAGTGTTGCGAACATGGGACTTTGAAGTGGAGTCAAGCGCGCGCGCCGTCGTCAGCAAGATTCGCCGCGCTCTTGCGCGTGCTCGATCAGACCTAGGGTGTGAAGCGCCAAAACGTGAGCGAATCGAACGGGCACCGCGTTCCCGATCTGACGGGCAACCGACATGACGCCGCTCTTCCATTTGTACGTCGACGGAAAAGTCTGAAACGCCGCCGCCTCGCGAAGCGTGATGGGCCGGTCTTCTGAGGGATGCAGGAAGCGTCCACAAGCGGGAGTGGTGCAGCGTGTCGTCATGGTAGGGGCAACGTTATCCCACCGCATCCGGCCATAGCTGTTACCGGCGCTCCGATTGTTTAGCCGTTTGTGGCACGCCAACTGAAGCGACTGGGGCAAGTCCCAACGGCTGCCGCCGTCGTGAGGTATCGCCTTGGCCCGCTTCAGCACGTCGGCAGGGAGTTGCCGCGCCTTGTGCAGCGGATCGTTCGCTCTCAGTGGCCCGACACTTTCAATCACCTCGCGTACCGTATGCGGATGTTTGGGCCGTTTCCGGCATTTGTACTCCTTCCGAGGATCGACAACTTCGTCGTCCGACAATCCTCTAACGGCCAACAAGACGAACCTCCGACGTCGCTGCGGCACACAAAATTCGGAGGCGTCCAACACCCAGGAACCTATGCCATAGCCCAGACTGATGAGCATGTCCTTGAGCACAGAGCATCGACTGTCGCGCTCAAGCCCCGGCACGTTCTCTAGGATCAGAGCTTTAGGCTGCAACTCCGCGACGAGAGCGCCCACAGTCAGAACGTAATCGTTGCGTTCGTCCTCTCGGTCGCAGGCCCCCAAAGTGGAAAAGCCTTGACAGGGCGGGCAAGCCGAAAGGATGCCCAGGCCGTGCGATCCTAGCTTTGCCTTTCTACGAATGCAAGTCGGGGTGTAGCTCTCGATGAGACCGGGCAGAAGCTCCACGCTAGGGAAGTTTGCCCTGTAGGTTGACACAGCGTCTCGGTCGCATTCGACCGCCAGTCGCACATCGCATCTCGCGCGTAACAACCCTAGAGTAGAGCCACCAGCACCGGCGAAGAGATCGATTGCGGTAACAGCCTCCACGGATTCCATTGTACCGCCTAAAGAACGCGGCGGCAGCGGCGTCTTTACTGACAGTCCTCCACGCGCGCCCTCGCCACCCGCTCGCCTAAGTCAGCGAGGGCGCGCCGGGGGAGCTCTTCGCGACTCGCCTCCCGCAGCGAGTAGGCGACGCAACGTCTCCATGTCCTGAATATCTTGCTCGCGATGCCTTCGTCCAAGCCACTCCGGCGTCATCTCCTTCTCCCGAAGCTGGCCCGCAGCGGAAATGACGCGGCAATTGAGGCCGCAGAGCTCGTACAGTGGGCCGTCCATCGCGGCTTCTGGCCAGCAGGGGCTGTCTGTGGGCGCCGCGAAACCGGCCAGCCAGATCGCGCCGCGCGCTCGTAGGACGAGGTTCACCTGAATATCTACGCCGTCCTTCTCGAAGTTCAGTTGTGTCCCCGGTCTGGCCTGCGTCTGCGAGAAGCCGTGCTCCTGGAATGCACGCTGGAGCCGCGCCTCGTGGCGCTTCCACGTCACCATGTCGATGTCGCCGTGGGTGCGCGTGAGCTCGCCAAGGATGAAGTCGAGCGCCCAGCCGCCGCGGAGCCAGTAGCGGATCCGCGCCTTCCGTAGGAATGCGTCGATCTCCCCAAAGAGCGCGATCTGCCGGGCATTCGTGCTCACGTCGTTCGTTCCAGATACTCCCGCACCGGCGCGAAGGAGCGACGGTGGATGGGGCACGGGCCGTGCTCCTGCAGCGCGCGCAGGTGATCGGGCGTGCAGTAGCCGCGGTTGTGGCCGAAGCCGTACTGCGGGTAGGCGCGGTCGAACTCGTCCATCATGCGGTCGCGCTCTACCTTCGCGACGATCGAGGCGGCGGCGATGGAGACGCAGCGGGCGTCGCCGTGGATCAACGCCAGTTGCGGCCCCGCCTCATCTGGCAGCGTCACCGCGTCCACCAGCACCAGCTGCGGCGTTCGCGGTAGCCGCTCCAGCGCGCGCAGCATCGCCAGTCGCGTCGCCGGTACGATGCCCCGCTCGTCGATCTCCTCGTGGCCGGCCGCGCCGATGCCGAACGCGGCCTCGTCGCGGAGCCGGGCTGCGAGCCGGGCGCGTTGGAGCGCGGTGAGGGTCTTGCTATCGCGCAGCTCCGACCACCAGAGGCCGGCGAACTGGGGATCGAGGATGACCGCCGCGGCCACGACAGGGCCGGCCATGGGACCGCGGCCAACCTCATCCACGCCGGCGATGTGCCGCTGGCCGGCCCGCCAGCCGCGGATCTCCTCGCTTAGGCTCGGGCCGGCCTCTCTTCGCGCCATCCGCTCCTCTTCTCGCACCGATGCTACGCTCGCCGCCTATAGAGCGTCAACGGCGGGGGCGCCGTGCTATCATGCGCCTGCTCCAGAACGCCGACACTCAGGGAGGTGCAGGATGCCCATCGTGCGTGTAGAGATGTGGCCGGGCCGGACGCAGGCGCAGAAGCGGGAGCTGGCTCGCGCGATCACGGAGGTGGTGTGCAACGTGGCGCACACCACGCCGGAGGCGACGATCGTCGTCTTCCAGGACATCGCGAAGGAGAACTGGGCGCAGGCAGGGCGGCTCGCGTCCGATGAAGAGGAGGACTGAGGAGATCGCCGCCGCCGGCCGTTGTCGCAGGATCTTTCGTGGACGGCTGTTATTGTCCGGGGCGCGGTCTGTTATACTATTCGAGACGCTTGAAGACATAGCCCTCGCATTGGACGAGGAAGCAGGTATCGCATGAGCTCCCGCTGGGTGCGTAACGGGTTCATCTACCTCCTCATTTTGGTGGCCGTGATTGCCATCGTCTACTCGCTCTTTGGCCGCTCGGAGGGAACCGAATCGAGGGGCCTGAGCGAGATCATCGCCTCCGTCCGCGCGGGAGAGGTCTCAAAGATCGAGGTGAGTGGTGAGTCGCTCACCGTGACCATGACCAACAACGAGGTCGTGAAATCGCGGAAGGAAAAGGACGTCGGCATCTTCACCTTGCTGCGAGATGCCGGAGTCTCGGAGAGCGCGATCGACTCGATTGCCATCAGCGTAGAATCGCCAAGCCGATTTGGGAACTGGCTCGGTCTGGGGCTGACGTTCCTGCCGCTCCTGCTCTTTGGCGCCATCCTGATCTTCTTCATGCGCCAGGCCCAGGGGTCCAACAACCAAGCGATGAGCTTCGGCAAGAGCCGCGCCCGCACGGTCGCGGGCAACCGGCCTTCTGTGACGTTCATGGACATTGCCGGCGTGGACGAGGCGAAGCAGGAGCTGGAGGAGGTGGTGGAGTTCCTCAAGTTCCCCGAGAAGTTCGCCGCCCTCGGCGCGCGCATCCCGCGGGGCGTGCTGCTTCTCGGGCCTCCCGGCACGGGCAAGACGCTCCTCTCGCGCGCCGTCGCGGGCGAGGCCGGCGTGCCCTTCTTCTCGATCAGCGGTTCCGAGTTCGTCGAGATGTTCGTCGGCGTGGGCGCCTCTCGCGTGCGCGACCTCTTCGATCAGGCGAAGCGCAACGCGCCGTGCATCGTCTTCGTGGACGAGATCGACGCCGTCGGGCGCCAGCGCGGGGCCGGCCTGGGCGGCAGTCACGATGAGCGCGAGCAGACGCTGAACCAGATCCTGGTGGAGATGGACGGCTTCGACACGAACACGAACGTCATCGTCCTTGCCGCAACCAACCGGCCGGACATCCTCGACCCGGCGCTGCTGCGGCCGGGCCGCTTCGACCGCCAGGTGATCCTTGACCGCCCTGACATCCGCGGCCGCGAGGCGATCCTGCAAGTGCACGCCAAGGGCAAGCCGCTGAACGACGAGGTGGACCTGATGGTGCTCGCCAAGCAGACGCCCGGCTTCACCGGCGCCGACCTGGCGAACCTGGTGAACGAGGCGGCGATCCTGGCCGCGCGCTTCAACAAGAAGCAGATCTTCATGTCGGAGTTCAACGAGGCGGTCGACCGCGTGATCGCGGGGCCGGAGCGCAAGAGCCGCGTGATCAGCCCCAAGGAGAAGGAGATCATCGCCTACCACGAAGCCGGACACGCGCTGGTAGGCTGGTTCCTCCCGAACGCCGACCCGCCCTACAAGATCAGCATCGTCTCGCGCGGGATGGCGGGGGGCTTTACCCGCTACCTGCCGGACGAGGACCGCAACCTGATGACCCGGTCGCAGTACCAGGATACGCTGGCGACTGCGCTGGGCGGCCATGTCGCTGAGGAGATGATCCTGGGCGAGATGACGACCGGCCCCCAGAGCGACATCGCAACGGCGACGCAGATCGCCCGCAAGATGGTGACGCAGTGGGGCATGAGCGAACGGCTGGGCCCGCGTACCTTCGGACGCAAGGAGGAGATGATCTTCTTGGGCCGGGAGATCTCCGAGCAGCGCGACTACAGCGAAAAAGTCGCGGAGGAGATCGACGAGGAAGTGCGCCGCCTCATCGACAAGGCCTACCAGACGGCAAAGCAGGTCCTCGCTCTGCACAGGGATAAGCTGGAGCAGGTCGTGCGGCGGGTGCTGGTGGACGAGATGATTGACGGCGATGACCTCACCGAGCTGTTGAAGGCGCCCCCTGACGAGTCGCCCGAACCGACGGCGGGAGGAACGCCTGAGGAACCGCCGAAGGAAAAGGCGAAGGAGCCGGAGGAGGAGTCCGAGGCGCCGCAGCCCCAGGCTGGGAAGCCCGGCCTCGCCTACGGTTCCCAATCGTCGATTACACTCGATCCGAAAACGTAGCTGGCTCAACGCACACGCCGCCGCGAGGCCCGCCATTAGGCGGGCCTCTCTGATCGACCTTCGCCGTCATGGGCATGCGCTTGCTATCCCGCCCGGCCGATAAGCATCTAGAAGGCGCTGGCCAGGTGGGATGACTGAGATGCGAGAGCCCGCGTACCGGACTGCGAGAGACCGGCTTGAGCCGAGGCTGGCCGCCGTATTGTGCTACCTCCTCGGCGCGGCGAGCGGGGTGGTGATCCTCACATTCGAGCGGAAGAGCCGGTTCGTCCGGTTCCACGCGGTTCAGTCGATCCTCTACTCCGGCGTCGTGACGGCGGGCCTCGTGGCGCTGGTGATCGCCGGTCTCACGACGTTCGCCGCCCTGTTCGGCGCGGGTGCACTCCTCATGTGGCTCTACCTGATGTATCGCGCCGCGAAGGGGCAGTGGTACCAGCTCGCCTGGCTGGGACGCTGGGCGGAGCGGAGCGTCTAGACGAGATCACAGCGGTTGACGCTCGTTTGGGCCGGTGCTACATTGTGCGCGCGCGCGCAATCACAATGATCCCGCGCCGCCCGAATCCGGACAAGTAGTCACGAGGTACGCGCCGTGCCGTTAGAGATTCCCGAGGTCGTCATCGATCGCCTTCCCGTTTACGCGCGCGCGCTGGCGCTGCTGCACCGTGGGGATCGTGAGGTGGTGAGCTCGCAAGAGCTCGGGACGCTGCTGAACGTGACGCCCGCGCAGATCCGAAAAGACCTGAGCTACTTCGGCCGCTTTGGGAAGCAGGGGCGGGGCTATAACGTGAAACGGCTGCTGGACGAGCTGCGTCAGATCCTGGGACTCACCCGTCAGTGGTCCATGGCACTCGTCGGAGTGGGGAAGCTAGGCCAGGCGATCGTCGCGTACGGCGGCTTCGAGCCGCAGGGGTTTCGCATCGTTGAGGCGTTTGACGCCGACCCGCGGGTCATCGGCACGAAGGTCGATGGACTGGTCGTGAAGCCGGTGGAGCGGCTGCGGGATGTGCTCGATAAGGCCAGCGTAGATATCGGCATCGTCGCGGTCCCGGCCGCCAGTGCCCAGCAGGTGATCGAAATGCTCGTCGCCTGTGGCGTGAAGGGGATCCTGAATTACGCTCCCATTGCGGCCCAGGTCCCGCCGGACGTCCGCATGAAAGACATCGACCCGGTGCTCTCGCTGCAGAGCATGACCTACTACGTCCGCAACCAGCGGGAGAGCGCCGGCCGCTAGGCGTTCGCGATGAGCGACTCCTCCTCGGTCGGCAGGCTGCGCTTGATCACGTCCAGGTGCTCCAGCGCGACGCCGGAACCGATGGCGGTGCATTCGAGCGGGTTATCCGCCACGTGGCACGGTATGCCTATCTCCTGAGTAAGCAGGATGTCCAGGTGACGGAGCAGAGCCCCGCCTCCAGTGAGGACGATGCCGCGGTCGATGACGTCGGCTGCCAATTCGGGCGGCGTGCGCTCCAACACCGTGCGCACGGTCTGGACGATGCTGCCGAGAGAGTCCTGGATGGCCTGCGTGATCTCGATGCTGGTCACACTGATCGTGCGGGGGAGGCCGGACACCAAGTCGCGCCCGCGGACGGTCATCGCCTCATCCTCGTCGAGCGGGATCGCGCTCCCAATGCCCACCTTCACGTCCTCGGCGGAGCGTTCGCCGATGAGGAGGTTGTGGCGTCGCTTGATGTGGGCGATGATGGCATCGTCCATCCGGTCGCCAGCCACCCGCACGGACTCTGAGACGACGATGCCGTACATGGAGAGGACGGCCGCTTCCGTACGGCCGCCGCCTATGTCCACGATCATGTTGCCGCTGGGCGTGCCGACGGGGATACGGGCGCCGATGGCGGCCGCCAGCGGCTCCGGCACGAGCTGGGCCGGCCTTCGCGCGCCCGCCTGTTCGGCGGCGTCGCCTACCGCTCGCCGCTCCACGCTGGTTACGCCGGCCGGGATGCAGATCATCACCTCCGGCTTGATCAGGTTGAAGCGCCCCACCACCTTGTTGATGAAGTAGCGCAGCATCGCCTCGGTGATCAGGTAATCCG
>JADFNZ010000040.1 GCA_022563135.1 Chloroflexota bacterium
GTCCGTCGCCAGCTGCCCCTGCAGCTTCGACATCCCGGGCACCATCTCGAGAATCTGACTGATTGGCCCCATGCTCTTGAGCTGCTGCAGCTGGCCGAGGAAGTCCTCCAGGTCGAACGTTGCCAGGCGGATCTTCTTCTCAATCTCAACCGCCTGGTCCCGATCGAAGGTCGTCTGAGCTTTCTCGATCAGGGTAAGCATGTCACCCATGCCGAGAATCCGTGAGGCCAGCCGGTCTGGGTGGAACTGCTCCAGGGCGTCGACCCGCTCGCCGACACCCAGGAACCGTATCGGGACCCCGGTGACCGAGCTTATCGAAAGAGCGGCGCCGCCCCGGGCGTCTCCGTCGAGCTTGCTCAGTACGAGCCCGGACAGCCCGATGCGTTCATTGAACTCCTGTGCCGAATTCACGGCGTCCTGGCCGGTCATGGCATCCACGACCAGAAGAGTCTCGTCAGGAGAGACGGCCTTTTTGACCGCCTCCAACTCAGACATCAGCTCATCTTCGATCTGGAAACGTCCCGCCGTATCCACAATGGCCCACACGGCCTTCGATTCGGCCGCCCGAGGAATCAACCGTCGCTTGGCCGACGGGCTGGGACTTCTCGATCCCTTCGCGGTACTTCTGCACTTTTTCATCCAGCGCCTCGGGGTCGGTGTAGGAGAAGTGGAGGAAGCCAAGGCCGCGCTCCGCCGCGAGAAAGGCGGACGACGGCTGCGTGCCCGCCATCCAGATGGGCGGGTGCGGCTTCTGGAGCGGCTTCGGCACCACGTTGCGCGTCGGGATGGTGAACCGCTCGCTCTCCCACGAGAACTCGTCCTCCGTCCACATCTTCGGGATCATGCGCACGGCTTCGTCCCACTCCGCGCGGTTCGCCTCCGGGTCGACGCCGAAGGGCTCCATCTCGAAGAACGTGGCCGAGCGCCCGGTGCCGAACTCCAGTCGGCCGCCGCTGACGATGTCGAGCGTGGCGGCCCGCTCGGCGACCCGGATCGGGTGGTTGTAGCCGAACGGGAGGAGCACGACGCCATGGCCGATGCGGATCCGTGTGGTGTGCTGGCTCACGGCCGCGAGGAAGACCTCCGGCGCCGAAGAGATGGAGAACTCGCCGAGGAAGTGATGTTCCACTTCCCAGACGTAATCGAAGCCCACCTCCTCAGCCAGCTTGATCTGCTCCATCGCCTCCTGGAAGGCGTTGCGATGGCTGTTCGCGTCCCACGGCTGGAGCTTCTCGATCTCGTAGAGCAATCCGAACTTCATGACATCCTCCCAGCGCCTACCAATCCGCAGGCAAGTACTCTTGCGCCGCCGGCTCAAGCTCTATCTCCAGCGGCATGAGCAGGTGCGCCATCAGGTTCCAGTTGGCGATGCAGAACGTAAGCTCGACAACCTCGCGCTCCGAGAGATGCGCGCGCAGCTCGGATGCGAGCGCCGGTGCGGAGTCAGCGAGCGTCGTGACTGCCACCGTGTACCGTAGCACGAGCGCGTCTAGCTCGGAGAAGAGGTCGCTGCTCGCGGATGACGCCAGCGCCGCGATCTGTTCGTCCGAGACGCCCACCTGCCGCGCGATCCGCACGTGGTGCGCGAAGCCGTACGGACTGCGCTTGATCTGAAACAGACGCAAAATGGCGAGCTCGCGCAGGCGGGCGTCGAGCTCGAGCCGGCTGAACAGCGTCGCCATCATGCGCCACCAGGCGTCCAACAGGTCGGGCGTGTGGGCCATCACCTTGAAGACGTTGAGGACGCCCAGGCCGCCGCTGGTCGACTCGATGCGTTCGTAGAACTCGCGGAGCTGGTCCGTGGTCGGCGTCTCGATCGGTGTGACGGCGGGCATCAGCGCTGCTCCCGTTCGATCCGTTCGACGCTGCCGGCGTCGTTCTCTGCCATGGCTACCTCCTCGATCTCTACGGCGTCAGGGCACGAGCGCAATGTGGATCGCCTCTTCTCCAGGGATCTCGCGCGCGAGGATCTGGATGCCGCGCTCCGCCTCCTCGAGCGGGAGCGTGTGCGTGTGCATCTTCTCGAGCGGGTACTTGCCGGACTCGATCAGCCGAACCGCCGGTTCGTACGCGTGGAAATCGACGCCGAACACGCCCCGAATCGTGAGGTCCTTCGCGACGACGCGGTCGTTAAAGAAGTTCTCGACTGGCTTCTGGCCCTTCAGGCCGGCCAGCACCACGGTCCCGCCACGCCGGGCGATATCGATGGCCTGCGTGACCGCCTCGTTGGCGTAAGGCGTGACGTCGACGACGATGTCCGCGAGCGCGCCGTCGGTGATCTCGCGGACGCGCTGCACGGGGTCGTCCCGCTCGACATCGACCGTGTGATGCGCACCGAACTCACGCGCCAGCGCCAACTTGTGCTCGTCCGCGCTCAGGCCGGTGACGATGATGCAGGACGCCCCGGCCTCGCGAGCGGCGATGACGCTGGCGAGGCCGCGCTGGCCCGGCCCGAGGATGACGATCGTGTCGCCGATCTTCGTGCCGGGTACCTGCTGTGCCCAGCGGATGCCGGCGCCGAGCGGGTTGAAGAGCGTCGCGATCTCCGGCGGGATGTCCTTCGATATCTTGTGCACGACGGTGTGCGGATCGAGGTAGAGGTACTCGGCGTACGCACCCCAGAGCCCGGGCGGCGAATCGATGCTCATGTAGCCGTAGCCGCTCAGCCCGCGGCGGCCGGAGCAGAGCCGGTACGTGCCGCCGCGGCACTGGCGGCAGTGGCCGCACGGCAGTAGCGTCTCGACGCACACGCGGTCGCCCAGCCCGACTTGCCAGCGCTGGGCGGCCAGCTCGCCGATCTCGACGATAGTGCCGACGGGCTCATGGCCGGGGATCAGAGGGAACGGAAGGCCCGGCATCAAGCCCTGGTACTGCTCGTAGTCGGAGCCGCAGATGCCGCAGGCATCGACGCGAAGCAGTGCGTTCTCCGGCCCGAGGATCGACGGTAGCGGCAGCTCGCGCAGCTCAAGCTGGCGGGCGCCGGTCTGGACGATGCAGCGGGCTTTCGCGGGCAGCGACAAAACGTTTGCTACTCCTGCTTCGGCGCGCTGGTGGCGTCCCCGGTGGTCGCCATGCGGCCAGTGTTTATCCGGCCTACGCGCGTAGCCGTTTCGTGGAAGATGTGGCTCTGGCAAGAATGAACGCTTCCTATGAGCTTGTCAAGCTGCTCGCCGCGGCTATCTACGGACGGCTGCGGCAGGTACGGGCGAAGGGCGCGCTGTGGTACAATCCGCGCGCTGGACACGGTTGTTGAAGTATGCGAGGTGGGACATGGCTGATTTCACGATCTCTCCCGAAGTTCGCGAGCTACGCCAGAAGGTCACCGACTTCATGGAGGAGCACATCTATCCGAACGAGCCGCTCTTCCACGAAGGCGGTGACGAAGCCGAACGTCTGATGAAGGAGCTCCAGGCCAAAACGAAAGCGATGGCGATGTGGGCGCCTCATCTCCCGTCCGAGGCCGGAGGGATGGGCATCGGCTTCCTGCCGTATGCGCAGATCAACGAGATCTTCGGCCGTAGCCCGTTCGCCCCGCGGGCGTTCGGCGCACAGGCGCCGGACTCCGGCAACGCGGAGATCCTGCACCAGTTCGGCACGCCGGAGCAAAAGGAGCGCTGGATGAAGCCGCTGGTGGCGGGCGAGATCCGGTCGTGCTTCTCCATGACCGAGCCCGAGGTCTCAGGCGCCGATCCGACCGGCCTGCGCACCCGAGCCGTCCGTGACGGCGACGAGTGGGTGATCAACGGCCATAAGTGGTTCTCCAGCGGCGCGAAGGGTGCCAGCTTTGCCATCGTCATGTGCGTGACCGATCCTGACGCGGACACCTACCAGCGCATGAGTCAGATCATCGTGCCGACCGATACGCCCGGCTTCAACCTGATCCGTTCGGTGCCGGTGATGGGCGAGACGCGCGGCGCGCACGGCGAGATCCGCTACGAGGACTGCCGGGTGCCCGTGACGAACGTGCTCGGCGAGCCGGGCGACGGCTTTCGCATTGCGCAGAAGCGGCTGGGGCCGGGGCGGATCCACCACTGCATGCGCTGGCTGGGCCAGTCGCAGCGCGCATTCGAGATGCTCTGCCAGCGCGCGCTCTCTCGCGAGGCGTTCGGCGGGCCGCTGGCGGACAAGCAGACGGTGCAGAACTGGATCGCCGACTCCGCGGCGGAGATCCAGGCGGCGCGCCTGCTCACCATGCACGCCGCCCACAAGGTCGACCAGGGGGACGAGGCGCGCGTTGAGATCTCGCTGATCAAGTTCTGGGGCGCGAAGGTGCTCCACGATGTCATCGACCGGGCGATCCAGGTGCATGGCGCTCTCGGTGTGTCCGGCGACACACCGCTCGAATCGATGTACCGTGACGCGCGCGCGGCGCGCATCTACGACGGCCCGGACGAGGTGCACCGCATGGTCGTCGCGCGGCGCATCCTGCGGGTGTTCCGCGAGGGCGCGAAGTGGGAATTCGAGTAGCTGTGACTGTCATGCTGAGCGTAGCGAAGCATCTCGCCTCTTGAGACGCAACGTTGGCCTCTAGAGTTAGACCCTTCGCGGAGTTCATCCTTGAGCGGAGCGAAGGGCTCAGGATGACGATGTGAGCCGGACGACGTGCATCGCATGGTCGTCGCGCGGCGCATCCTGCGAGTGTTCCGCGAGGGCGCGAAGTGGCAGTTCGAATAGGAGGAGATGAGTGACGGGCAACGGGTACGACATCATCACCGTGGGCGGGGGGCTCGCTGGCTCGGTGTTAGCGCTGGCGATGGCGCGGAATGGACAGAACGTCCTTGTTCTCGAAAGCGAGACGGCGTTCCGCGATCGTGTGCGCGGGGAGCAACTCGCCAGTTGGGGCACAGCCGAGGCGAAAGAGCTGGGCATCTACGATCTGCTCCTCTCCACGTGCGCTCACGAGGAGCCGTGGTGGGACATATACATCGACGGGATGCAGATCCAGCACCGCAACCTGAGCGAGACGACGCCGCAGCGGCTGCCCAACTTGACCTTCTTCCACCCCGAGATGCAGGAGACGATGCTGCAAGAGGCCTCAGCGGCCGGGGTTGATGTACGCCGCGGCGCCCGCGTGCAGGGCGTCGAGCCTGGTGAGCGCCCGGCTGTGCTTGTGGAGCATGACGGTAGCCAACAGCGTATCGAATGCCGGCTTGTAGTTGGCGCGGACGGACGTGGCTCCATGGTGCGCAAATGGGCCGGATTCAGCGTCCAACGCGACGCAGATGCGCTTCAGATCGGCGGCATCCTGATGGAGGACTGTCACCTCGACGACAGCGCCGCCCACATGTTCATGAATCCCTCCCTAGGCACGGCTTCCCCCATCTTCCCGCTGGGGGAGAAACGCGCCCGTCTCTATCTCGCCACGCGTGTCGAAGCGGGCCCTGGCCATTCTGGGGAGGGAGACCTTCCTGCGTTTCTGGAGGGCTGCGAGCGAGCCGGCGTCGACGGCTCGCTCCTCAAGTCGGCGCGCTACACCGGGCCCCTTGCCACATTCAAGGGCGCGGGCTCGTGGGTCGACCATCCGTACCGCGACGGTGTCGCGCTCGTAGGCGATGCCGCCGGCTACAGCGACCCGGCGTGGGGCCAGGGCCTCTCCCTCACCTTGCGCGATGTCCGCGTTCTGCGCGATCGGCTCCTTCAGTCAGACGACCGGGACGTTGCCATGCAGGCATACGCGCGCGATCAGCACGAGTACTATACGATGACCCACACCATCGAGGGGTGGTTTTCGCAGTTGTTCTACGATGTCGGCCCGGAGGCCGATGAGCGCCGCGCCCGCGCGATGCCGCTCATCGCTCAGGACGCGAAACGCTTACCAGACAATCTCCAGAGCGGCCCGGAAGTTGTTCCGCTCGACGAACCCGCGCGGCGGCGGATGTTCGCGGAGGAGTAGGAGAGCAAGGAGGAGGAGACGGACATGGCGATAGGCAGGGATGGCCGCGGGGCGGTCGTGATTACTGGCGCGTCGACAGGCATCGGTGAGGCGTGCGCGCTCCGGCTCGATAAGAAGGGCTTTCGCGTCTTCGCCGGCGTGCGCAAGGACGAGGATGGCGAGCGGTTGAAGGGCCAGGCATCGGAACGGCTGACGCCGGTGCGGATCGACGTGACGGACGAGGCGTCGATCTCAGCCGCGGCGGAGACCGTCGCGGCGGCGGTAGGCGAAGCGGGAGTTGCGGGCCTCGTGAACAACGCAGGGATCGGCGTGCCCGGCCCGCTCGAGTTCCTCACCTCGGACGACCTGCGCCGGCAGTTTGAGGTGAACGTGATCGGCCAGCTCGCTGTCACGCGGGCGTTCCTGCCGCTCATCCGCAGGGCAACGGGGCGCATCGTCAACATCGGCTCGATCGCTGGCAGGATGGCGACGCCGTTCCTCGGGCTGTACAGCGCATCGAAGTTCGCCATGGAGGCGCTGACGGACTCGCTCCGGCAAGAGCTGCGCCCATGGGGCATCCACGTCTCGATCGTGGAGCCGGGCAGCATCGCCACGCCGATCTGGCAGAAGGCCCAAGCCGAGGCTGACGAGCTGGAGAAGAACCTGCCGGAGGAGGCGATGGCGCTCTACGGCAAGCCGTTCGCCGCCATGCGGGAGGCCGCCCGCAAGTTCGAGGAGGCGGGCATCCCGCCGGATGAGGTAGCCAAGTTCGTCGAGCACGCGATCACAGCCAAGACGCCGAAGACGCGCTACGTGGTGGGCCGCGACGCGCAGATCCAGCGCGTGCTCGCCAAGGTCGCCCCGGACCGGCTGCGCGACAGGCTCGTCGCGCAACAGCTCGGCCTGCCGCGTAAGCCGTAGCCGAATCGACCGGCGAGGGGAGCGAGGCAAGGAGCGAGACGATGCCGATGAATCGGGCCCTGATCACTATCATGTCGAGCCTCCACGGAGTGCTCTATGAGCTCTCTGGCGGCAGCATCGGCGGGAGGATGCTTGGCATGGACGTCCTGCTGCTGACGACGACCGGCGCCAAGACCGGCGAGCGGCGCACCACGCCGCTGATGTACCTGCCTGACGGCGACAACCTCGTCATCGTCGCGTCGAACGGCGGGCACGACACCCACCCGGCTTGGTGGCACAACCTGAACGCCAATCCGCAGGCGGAGGTGCAGCTCCGCCGCGAGAAGCTGGCCGTCCAGGCGGAGACCGCGAACGACGAGGAGCGCGGCCGCCTCTGGCCGAAGCTCGTGGAGCTGTACGGCGGCTACCAGGGGTACGAGGACGGCACAAAGCGGAAGATCCCCGTCGTGATCCTGCGGCCGGACGGCGCGGGTGGCGGTGAGGCGCAGGAGGCGGCGGCCGAAGAGCAGGCTCAGTAGGAGCGGGGGGCGAAGCAAAGGCGAGCTTGACGGCTCCTCCCACGCCTGCTAGCCTCTCCCTCTGTACACCGTCGGGGAAGAGCGTCGCAGGAGCCCAAGTTGCAGGGCGACGCACCAATCTAGGAGAGGAGTATACGAATGGAGTTCAACGCGCAAGACACGGCACTCGTTGTCACCGACCCGCAGAACGACTTCCTGAGCCCAAAGGGGGTAACCTGGGAACTCGCCGGGAAAAACATTGAGGCCAACGGTACGGTCCAACATCTCGATCAGCTATTCGCCGCGGCGAAAAAACACGGATACGACGTGTTCATTTCACCCCACTACTACTACCCAACCGATAAGGGCTGGCGTTTCGGCGGAACGGTCGAAAAGATGATGCACGACATCGGCATGTTCGACCGCAAGGGAGCATTGAACACGGAGGGTTTCGCCGGTTCTGGCGCCGACTGGCTTGAGGCGTACAAGCCTTACATCGAGGACGGAAAGACCATCGTAGCCAGTCCGCACAAAGTGTACGGGCCGGAGTCAAACGATCTTGCGCTGCAATTGCGTAAGCGGGGCAAGTCCAAGGTTATCCTTGCAGGCATGTCCGCCAACCTGTGTGTTGAGAGCCACATGCGGGAGCTGCTAGAGGAAGGTTTTGAGGTCGCCGTTGTAGCTGACGCAACGGCCGCAGTGCAGCACCCAGAAATGGGCGACGGTTATGCGGCTGCGCTTATAAACTTCCGCTTCCTTGCTGGCGCTGTCTTGACTACAGAGGAGGCGCTTGCCGAGATGGCCTCCTAGCCATACGCTTGTAGGCGATCGAGCGGCGCGCTCCATCTCGACCCGGAGTACCAGCTACGACGTTGTGGCTTAGACCGGCCACGGCATCGTAGCATCTACCGGCCGCACGGGCACGCTATCGCCCTCCGCTGGCCCTAGCCTCCGCGCCTGCGCGCCGCTACCATAGCGGCGCATGGCATCTAAGCAGCCGCTCGCCTATCTCGCCTCGCGGGTGCCGGACGACGCGCTCGCGCGCGTCGAGTCGCAGTGCCGCGTGCGCCGCTACGAGGGGCGCGGCCTGCCGCCGAAGCCGGAGCTGCTGGCCGCTCTCAGCGACGCCGACGGCCTGCTCGGCAGCGCGATGCTGCCTATCGACTCGGAGGCGCTGCGGGCGGCGCCGCGGCTGCGCGTCGTCTCCAACATCGGCGTCGGCTATAGCAACGTCGACCTCGCGACCGCTACCGAGCGCGGCGTGCTCGTCTGCAACACGCCGGGCGTGCTCACCAATGCGGTCGCCGACCTGACGCTGACGCTCATCGTCTCGCTCGCACGGCGGCTCTCGGAGTCGGAACGCTTCGTGCGCGAAGGGCGCTGGACCTCCAGCGACGCGATGGGGCTGGGTACCGACGTGCGCGGGAAGACGCTCGGGATCGTGGGCTTTGGCCGCATCGGCCGCGCGGTCGCAGAGCGAGCCGGGCCGTTCGGCCTGCGGCTGCTCTTCGCCGACATCGCGCGCGATGTCGGCGAGGTCGGCCTTGCGGAGCGGCGCGAGCTAGACGAGCTGCTGCGGGAGTCGGACTTCGTCTCGCTGCACATGAACCTGACGCCGGAGACGGAGCGGCTGATCGGAGAGCGTGAGCTGTCGCTGATGAAGGCGAGCGCCTATCTGATCAACACCGCGCGCGGGCAGGTGGTCGACCAATCCGCGCTGACCGAGGCGCTGCGCGAGGGTCGCATCGCGGGCGCCGCGCTCGATGTGCTCGAACGCGAGCCACCGCCGCCGGACGAGCCGCTGCTCCAGCTTGCGAACGTCATCGTGCTGCCGCACATCGGCTCAGCGACGCGGGAGACGCGGCGGGCGATGCTCGATCTGGCGGTCGAGAACCTGCTCGCGGCGCTGCGCGGCGACCTGCCTCAGTGCGTCGTCAACCCCGAGGCGCTGGAGCAACGCTAGCGTGGCCGCGCGACCGTTCGTCGGCTACCACGCGCCAAGCGAGCAGTTCGCTCCTACGGAACTGGTAGAGTTAGCCGTTGCTGCGGAGCGCGCCGGCTTCGACGGCCTCTCGATCAGCGACCACTTCCATCCCTGGCAGGAGAACCAGGGCCACGCCGGCCACGCCTGGGTGACGCTCGCGGCGATCGGGGCGCGGACGGAGCGGCTGGAGTTCGGCACCAGCGTGACCTGCCCGATCTATCGCTACCACCCGGCGCAGGTCGCCCACGCCTTCGCGACGCTCGCCGCGCTCTATCCCGGTCGCGTTTATCTCGGCGTCGGTACGGGCGAGGCGCTCAACGAAGCGGTCATCGGTGATTGGGGGCCGCACCGCGAGCGGGCCGCCCGGCTGGCGGAGGCGATCCGCCTGATCCGCGAGCTCTGGAGCGGTGAACCGGTCGATTTCGACGGCCGCTACTACCAGGTACGAGGGGCGCAGCTCTACGACCCGCCGCGCCCGCCGCCGCCGATCTACGTCGCGGCGTCTGGCCCGCGGAGTGCGCGGCTCGCCGGCCGCGAGGGCGATGGCTGGATCACCGACGCCGGTACCGTGCGGCAGAGGCCGGAGCTGCGAGAGGCGTTCCTGCAGGCGGCGCGTGAGGCGGGCAAGGACGCGGCGAGGTTGCCCGTGAGCGTCGAGCTCTGGGTGGTGGTGGGCGATGAGCTAGAGGCGCTCGCCGGGGCGCGACTCTGGCAGTTCATCCCGATCTTCGGCGAAGTCGTCGACGTGAGTGGGCCGCGCCAGATACAACAGCTTGCCGAGGAGCGCTCGTCACCGGAGCGCGCGATGGAAGGCTGGCTCGTGAGCGAGGACCCGGTCGAACATATCGCGGCGATCGAGGCGTTGGCGGCGCTCGGGGTGACGCGCGTGTTCATCCACTCGCCGCAGAACGACCAGCAGCGCGTGATCGACTTCTACGGCGAGCAGGTGCTACCGGCGCTGCGGGCAAAAGGCGATGGCTAGCGATAGACCGGCTGCCCGGACTCGCCTGAGCCGCGCACGGAGCGCAGGTCACCCGCCGCGCCGCCCGCCAACGAGCCCACGTCCGACGAGACTGTAATCATCTGATAGCCGGCCTCCACGTGCTTGGGCGCTAGGGCGGCGCTGGCGTGGATGCCGGCCGTGATGCCGTGCCGCTTGCAGGCCGCAGCGATCTTCAGCCGCGCTTCCTGGAACGACGCGTCGTCGTGGTCCATCGCAGGTGGTAGGCCGAGCGTGAGGCTGAGGTCGGCCGGCCCGACGTAGACGGCGTCGATGCCCGGCACCGCGAGAATCTCGTCCAGCCGCTCAACGGCGGTCGTCGTCTCGATCATCGGGATGCAGGCGATCTCCGCGTTCGCGTTCGCCGCGTAGTCCGCGCCCGCGTAGTAGGCGGCGCGGATGGGGCCATAGCTACGCGTTCCGTCCGGCGCGTAGCGGCAGGAGCGGACTGCCGCCTGTGCCTCCTCCACGCTGTTCACCATCGGGATGATGACGCCGTAGGCGCCGGCGTCGAGCATCTTGCCGATGATCCCCTGCTCGTTCCAGGGCACGCGTACGAACGGCAGCGTCTCGGTCGTCGAGATCGCCTGGAGCATGGTGACGGCGACCTGGTAGTCGATCACGCCGTGCTGCATGTCGATACAGAGCCAGTCGAACCCCTGGTGCGCCATCACCTCCGCCGAGAAGGCGCTGGGGATGGAGAGCCAGGCGCCGTAGGTGATCTCGCCTTTTTGCCAGGCGCGCTTCGCGCTGTTCTCTCGCATGGGCCTTCTCCGTTCGTGTGCTAGTAACCGCGTTCGAGCCGCTCGCGCAGGCCCTCCGCGCTCACCTCCGGCGAGCGCGCGTACTCGATGATCCCGCGTTCGCGCGCCTCGACCTCCGCGGCGGCCTTTGGCAGCTCGCGCGCGATCTCGTGAGGGATGGAGATCACGCCGTGCTCGTCGCCGTGGAGCAGATCGCCGGGCTGCACCGTCAGGCCGCCGACGGTGACGGGCCCGCCAACCTCGACCAGGTGCACGTAGGCGTGCGAGACGAGGATGCAAGAGGCGAAGAAGTGGAAGCCCGTCGCGCGCACCTCGGGCAGGTCGCGCACGCCACCGTTCGTGACGACGCCGGCGGCGCCCAGCCCCTGGTAGATGCTGCCGTTGACCTCGCCCCAGTACGAGCCGATCGGGTGCGGATAGTCGAGGTCCTCGATCACGACGACATAGGGCTTGGGCAACTTCGCCATCGCCTCCCATATCTCCCACGGCCGGAGTGCGGCTTGCGGGCGCTCGCGCGCGGCGATCTTCGCTGTCACGGCGTAGCCGGCCATGGTGCCGAGCTCTGGGAGGATGCAGCGGATCGATGCGTCCGCGAAGCCCTCGTTGCGGGCACGCACGTCGAACGTCTCGATCGCGTTCGCGATGGTCGGCGTCGTGATCTGGCGCAGCGCATCTAATTCCCGCGTGGAGAGGGGGTTGCTCACAGTTGGCATCTTATACCTCCTCCAACAGATCGAACGGCACGTGCAGCTCTTCCGCCGCGTCGCGGAAACCGTCGACGATCGCCGGGTGCAGCGGTACCGCGCCGGCGGCGCGTCGCTCCTCCGCGAGACGATGCTCCAGCTCGCCAGCGATCGTGATCTCCGCGACGCCGTCCCGCTTCGCGGACTCCTTCACGCGATCGATCAGCTCTCCCGTGCGCCGCAGATAATCGTCGAGCGAGCCGAAGGCGTCGATGCGCAGCGCGCCGAAGCAGTGGGCGGCCGTTCCTGATGCGATGACGGCGCTTGTGCCGAAGCCGGAGAGCGCGCCGCAGA
>JADFNZ010000041.1 GCA_022563135.1 Chloroflexota bacterium
CACGTCGGCCATCTTCAGGTTCACTCCGCCGACGTTGACGCCGCGGAGGAACGCCGCGTATTTGGTCATCGGTAATCAATCGTAGGAGGTCCGACGTAGGCTCACCGGCATGGCGCCGCAGGCATTCGACGACAAGCTGCTCGCTGTCATCGGCGGCCAGGAATGGACGGGCGAGTTTCTGGATGACAGCAAGCCCTGGAAGCAGGATGCCCCGCAAGCGCATTTCGATCCCCGGGAATTAATCACTCCCGGTCAGGCGGTCGAATTTGATTCCCAATTCTACCTCGAGCGGGATGCCGATACAGAGGTCCTGGATGTGATCGCCAGGCCGCGTGGGATGGTCACGGTGTGCGGACCGAATGGATCCGGCAAAACCTCCCTGATCATGGCGACCTATTCCAAAGCCGCGAACCTGCCAGATCCCTACCGCTGTGTCTACGTGGATTTCCAGTTTCTGGCCTCCGACAACTTCGCCACACTCGACTCAACGTGGCGTGCCGTGTTCACCCAAATTGCCCAACAACTTGGATTCGAGGACACTGACTTGGGCGGGTGGAATTCCGACGCCGATCCGTCCCACAACATCTATCAGTTTGTGTCTAAGAAGCTGTTCAAGACGGACAAGTCGCCTGTGCTCGTCGTGCTTGATGAGGTGGATCGGCTCTTCGAATATCCCATCGCCCAGCAGTTCTTCGCCAACCTCCGGGCGATCTGGAATCAGGGAGCCATCCGCCCCGCCTATCGCTCGCTGCGTTGGCTCCTGGGCGTGCTCGCGCTGCCGGACTCCTGCGGCGGCGCGTTCGTCACGGGCGCGACGATGGCGAACTTCACCGCGCTGGCAGCCGCCCGCCATGCCACGCTGAAAGAGGCGGGCTGGGACGTCGAGGCCGACGGGCTGTTCGGGGCACCGGAGGTGACCGTGATCGTCGGCGAAGAGGCGCATCCGAGCCTGACGAAGTCGCTCGGAATGCTGGGGTTCGGCCGCGAGCGCGTGACGACGGTTCCCGTTGATGATCAAGGCCGAATGCGCGCCGGCGCGCTGCCGCCGATCTCCGGCCCGACGATCGTCTGCATCCAGGCTGGCAACGTGAATACCGGCGCGTTCGACCCGGCGGCGGAGATCTGCGCGGCGGCCCGCGAGGCGGGCGCGTGGGTGCACATCGACGGCGCGTTTGGATTGTGGGCGGCGGTGTCGCCCGAGCGCGAGCACCTCGTCGCGGGCGTCGCGGACGCCCACTCCTGGGCGACGGACGCGCACAAGTGGCTCAACGTCCCTTACGACAGCGGCGTCGCCTTCGTACGCGAGCCGGAGCATCTGCGCGCGGCGATGGCGCTCACGGCTGCGTATCTTCCCGTGCTCGTGCAGCGGGAGCCGTCGCATTATACGCCGGAGCTCTCGCGCCGTGCGCGTGGCGTCGAAGTGTGGGCGGCGATGCGAACGCTCGGCCGCGCCGGGCTCGCAGACCTGGTCGATCGCACCTGCCGCTATGCTACGCGGTTCGCGACCGGCCTGCGCGAGGCCGGCTACGAGATCCTCAACGACGTGGTGCTCAACCAGCTGCTCGTGTCGTTCGGCGACGATGAAACGACGAACCGCGTGATCGAGGGGATTCAGGCGGACGGCACCTGTTGGTGCGGCGGAACCGTCTGGCAGGGCCGCACGGCGATGCGTATCAGCGTGATCTCCTGGGCGACGACGGAAGAGGACGTGGAGCGGTCGCTCGCGGCGATGCTGCGCGTGGCGGATGCGGCCAAGAGCTAGTGGCGCCTACCGGACGAAGCGGCTCGGCAGCCGGAGCGTGCCCAGCAGCGCCATGAGCGCCATGCAGGCGACGGTAAAGGCCGTCAGCACGCCCGTCAGCGCGATCGGGCGCTCCGCCGCGTAGCCGATCAGGCCGCGCTGCACGAGGTCCGCGACCTCATCCTCCAGATCGCCGATCGCGAGCGAGACGAGCAGCAGCGCCAGCACGTCGATCGCGAGAACTGCGAACGTGAGCGTCATGCTCGCGACCAGCAGTTCGAGCCGCGACGCGAGAGGCGTGCCACTCGGCGTGTAGTAGAGGTTTACGTAGTAGTTGATCAGCCCCGGCGCCACGATCAGGCCGAGGAAGATCGAGATGGTGATGAAGGCGTCCATGTGGTTCTCCTACCAGGCACTTGCGGCGATTGTACCAGCGACTCGGCGTGGCCTCAAGCGCCGCGACTCCCGGCTCAGGGCGAGAGACGTGGGTATCGTCATTCTGAGCCCTTCGCTCTGCTCAGGATAGACTCCGCGAAGAATCTAGCGGGGGAGATTGTCGTCAACCGAATCCCGCGCGCCGGCGCTACTCGCCCTCCAGCTGGCGCAGCGCGGCCTGCAGCTCCTCGGCCAGTGGCGCCTCCAGCTCCAGCCGCTCGCCCGTGCGCGGGTGGCGAAAGGCGAGGCGCTGGGCGTGCAGGAACTGGCGTCGCAGGCCGGCGGTCGGGACGCCCCTGCGGCCGTAGAGCCGATCGCCGACGACTGGGTGGCCGATCGCGGCCAGGTGCACGCGGATCTGGTGCGTGCGGCCCGTCTCCGGCCGCACCTCCAGCAGCGAGCGGCCTGCCACCTCGCGCGTGACGCGGTAGCCCGTGCGTGCGTCGCGGCCGCGTTCGAGTTCGACCACGGCCATCCGCTTGCGGTTGCGCGTATCGCGCCCGATCGGCGCGTCGATCACGGCGTCGGCCTCCTCCATCCGCCCCTCTACCAGCGCCACGTACGTCTTTTCGACCTCGTGTTCCTTGAGCTGGCCTGCCAGGGAGAGGTGGGCGGCGTCGTTCTTCGCGACGATGATCAGGCCGGAGGTGTCCTTGTCCAGCCGGTGTACGATGCCGGGCCGTCCTACGCCGCCGATGCCGGAGAGGTCCGGGCAGTGGGCGAGGACGGCGTTCACCAGCGTATGGCTGCTATGTCCGGGCGAGGGGTGGACGGCGAGCCCGGCGGGCTTATCGACCACGAGCAGGTCGTCGTCCTCGTAGACGATGCTGAGCGGGATCGGCTCGGGCTGGAGATCCAGCGGCTGCGGGGGCGGGATCGTGACCGCGATCTGCTGGCCGGGTTCGAGCGTGACGCCGGCCTTGGCGGGCAGCCGGCCGTCGATCGTCACGGCCCCGCCGTCGATCAGCTTGCGAACGCGCGAGCGCGTCAGCTCCGGCACGCGACGCGCGACGAAGACGTCGAGCCGTTCGCCCTCGCGTTCGGCCGTCAGCTCGTGGCGGTCAGCCGCCATCGGCGGGCTTGCGGCGCTGCGCCGCCTCCACCGAGAGGAAGAACCAGATGATGGTGACCACGCCGATGCTGATGGATGCGTCGGCGACGTTGAAGGCGGGCCAGAAGTCGAAGTTAATGAAGTCCGTCACCTCGCCCGTGCGCACGCGGTCGATCAGGTTGCCCGCGGCGCCGCCGAGCTGGAGCCCCAGCGCCACGCGCAGCAGGCCGTGCTCCAGCGGTGGGTAGAAGTAGAAGAGGATGATCGCCGCGGCGCCCACGATCGACATGCCGATGAGGAAGACGGTCTGCCCTTGCAGGATGCCGAACGCCGCGCCGCTGTTGCTGACGTTGACGATGTTGAGCAGCCAGTCGCGGTCCGGCCACGCCTCGCCGCGGTCGAGGCCGGCGCGCACGAGGAACTTCGTTAGCTGGTCGAGCGCGATGACGGCCGCCGCGATGACGAAGAACCAGGCGTCGCGGCGAGGGCGGACGGCCGGCTCTGCGGGAGCGCTATCCTGCGCCGGCTCACCCGTCGCTACCGGCGTTCGCTCCGCATCCGTGATCGGTTCCGACTGCTGGCCTGCAACCGGCGCTTGCTCGCTCACGGGGCCAGGATAGCATAGGGGCATACCGAGGCTCCTTTCACGCGCACCGGATAGCCTGGCCAGCGCTGCGGCTAGACAGACCGGTGGCTTGCCTTAGTCGCCGCTCTCTTCTTTATTCTGTGGCGTCACCTTCCTAGTTATCAAATAGCGACGCCTGCTTCGGCTTCTCATCAGCCTTCTTCCGATCCTTCCGCTTCTCCAACAGCCAGTCATGGTCGAAGAGATAGACCCGGCCACGAGTCTTGCCCTTCGGAATTAAGACTCCAAGATCTACAAGTCGCGCTAGGTCACGAGAAGCTGTCAGAGGAGACGCGCCTGTCATCTCCATGTATTCAGCCCTCGTCAGCCGCCCTGTTCGAACCGCCAGAGCCATGCCGTCTGTCTGCCGGCGGTTGACATTTAGCGGCTCCATCGCCTCGTAGAGGACCGCGACCGTCTGGTGCCACTGGGTCAGCCGATCCGTAATCCGCATTCCCTCTGCTAGGAGCGAGCTACTAAAGAACTCAAGCCACGACGACGCGTCGTAGTCGGGGGCATAGCTGTCGCCCAATGTGCTTTCGATGGCGGAGATGTAGTCTCGTTTGTTTCCTTCGAAGAACCGTTCGAGCGATACTAACTTTCTGAAGTTGAAGCGAGACCTCTGCAGAATCACCGTCGCCAGTGCGCGAGCGGTTCGGCCATTGCCATCCCAGAACGGATGGATGGCGATGAACTGGATATGGGCGATGCCTGCTTTCACTACTGGGTGCAAGTCATCATCCTTAGCTCGGAGCCAGGCGGCGAAGGCGTGTATCAGGTCAGGAACGTCACCTTGGTCGGGAGGAAGATATTTGTCCCCAACCTTGTTCTGCCCTTTCCGATACACGCCAGGTGTCAACATCTCGTCCATGCCGTTGAGGAAGTACCGGTTGAGTTCCCTGATGACGAGTTCGTCCAGGGGGACGTCGGGCTGGTCGCTCAGATAATCAACGAATCGGTAAGCTTCCAAGGCGTTCAGGTTGGCTAGCTCGTCCTCAGTGGGTTTGCCCACTGGCCTCTTCTTCGCCAACTGGCCGACCTCGTCCGCGTTTAGGGTTGCGCCCTCGATGCGGGTGGTGGCCGCGGCGCGCTCGATGGAGACTTCACGCTGAATCCATAGCTCGTACCTCGGCATGAT
The DNA here is from genome assembly GCA_022563135.1 of Chloroflexota bacterium. The sequence continues at coordinate 4,991 of JADFNZ010000041.1, forward strand.
CAGCATGTTCGCGATCAGCCAGGCACTCCGCTCGATGGCTTCGTTGGTGTTGGCCACATGCGGAGGCAGCTCAAATCGAGGCGTGAAAATCATATCATTCTGTCTTCGTACGATAGATATATAGTATCTCATTCATGAGAATGATGCTAATCTATTGGGGGTATATTGTCAAGGTGCAAACGCCTAGTTTCGCACCGGCCTACTTCACACCGAGCGCCGGCAAGGGGTCTCGCCATCACGATTGGAGCGAGCTGTTCGCCAGCTTCGCCAGCGCCTTCACCAGCGCCTGCGTTCCCTCCTCGCCCAGCCCCTCCGCCTCCAGCGCCGCGAAGAGCTGGTGGACGAGCGCCGTGCCCGGCAGCGGCGTCGAGTGCTCGCGGGCGAGGTCGAGCGCGTGGCGCAGGTCCTTCTGCTGGTGGGTAACCTTGAACCCCGGCGAGAAGTCGCCGGCGAGGATGCGCGGCGCCAGGTTCTGCAGCGCCCACGATGACGCCGCGCCCGCGCTCACCGCCTCCAGCATCGTCGCCGGTTCCACGCCGGCCTTCTTGGCCAGCACGAGCGCCTCGCTCATCGCCAGGTTGTTCAGCCCCACGATCACCTGGTTGCAGAGCTTCACCACCTGGCCGGAGCCCGTCGGGCCGCAGTAGACGATCGTGCGGCCCAGCGCCTCGAGCACCGGCCGGCAGCGGTCGAAGACTTCCCGGTTGCCGCCGCACATGATCGAGAGCGTGCCATCGATCGCCCCCTGCTCACCGCCGCTGACGGGCGCGTCGAGCAGCTCGATGCCCGACGCCCCGTAGCGCTCCGCGATCATGCGCTCCGTCGCGGGCGCGATGGTGGTCATGTCGATGTGGACCAGCCCCTCGTGGCCGCCCTCGAGGATGCCGCGCTCGCCCAGCGCGACCTGCTCGACATCGGGCGCGTCGCCGACGATGGTGATGACGACGGTCGAACGCTCCGCGACGGCGCGGGCGGACTCCGCCTCGGCCGCGCCGTCGGCTACCAGCGCGTCGATGCCGGGGCGGCTGCGGTTCCAGACGACGAGCGGATAGCCTGCCTTGATCAGGTTGCGCGCCATGGGCCGGCCCATGATGCCCAGCCCGATGAAGCCGATGCTGTCGTCTTGGTCGTTCATGTTGGGGCTCCTCCGTCGTAAGTTGCGGTCGTAGTATAATCCACCGCGATGACCATCGACCCCGGCATCTTCCGCGCCTACGACGTTCGCGGCAAGGTCGGCCCCTCCATCACGACGGAGGTGGCCGAGGCGCTCGGCCGTGCGTTCGGGACGTATATCGCCGATGGGCCGGGCGCGGAGATCGCCGTCGGCCGCGACAACCGCAGCTCCGGCGAGGAGCTGAAGGCGGCGCTCATGCGCGGCCTCGTCTCTACCGGCTGCACGGTCCTCGACATCGGCATGGTGACCTCGCCTGCGCTCTACTTCTCGGTCGGCCACTGGGGGCTGACGGGCGGCGTGAACGTCACCGGCAGCCACAACCCGCCGGACGAGAACGGCTTCAAGTTCGTCGGCGATGGGAACCGGCCCGTCGCGGGCGATGAGCTGCAGGAGATCAAGAAGATCATCGAAGGCGGCTCGTTCCGCTCCGCCGAGGGCAAGATCGTCGGGCGCGATATCCGGCCGGAGTACTTCGACCGGCTGCGACGCGCGGCGAAGCTGACGCGGCCGTTTCGCGTCGTGGTCGATACGGGTAACGGCGTCGCCGGGCTCTTCGCGCCAAAGCTGCTGCGCGAGATCGGCTGCGAGGTGATCGAGCTCTACTGCGACCTCGACCCGACGTTCCCGAACCATCCTCCCGACCCGCAGATGCCGGAGAACGTGCGTGACCTGCAGGAGAAGGTGCGCGAGGAGAAGGCCGACCTCGGCCTGGCGTTCGACGGCGACGGCGACAGGCTGGGCGTGATCGACGAGGCGGGCGACCGCCACGAGGCGGACTACGTGCTGATGCTGCTGGCCCGCGGGCTGCTCAAGGAGCAGCCTGGGTCGACGGTGATCGTCGATATCAAGACGTCGCAGCCGGTGATCGACGACATTGCGGCGAACGGCGGCGAGCCGCTGGTCTGGAAGACCGGCCACTCGCTGATCAAGCTGAAGATGCGGGAGGCTCAGGCGCCGCTGGCCGGCGAGGCGAGCGGCCACATGTTCTACGGCGAGAACTTCTACAGCGACGACGCGCTCTTCGCGGCGTGCAAGCTGCTCACGTTCCTCTCGGGCGACGACCGGCCGCTCTCGGCCCACCTGCGGGGGATGTCGCGCTGGTACACCACGGCGGAGCTGCGCGTGCCCTGCCCGGACGACCGCAAGGCTGCCGTCGTCGAGGCGGTCGCGAGCTACCTGCGCGAGCGCCACCCCTCCGTCGAGATCGACGGAATCCGCGCGACGTATCCGGACGGCTGGGCGCTCGTGCGCGCCTCGAACACCGGCCCGAACCTCACGCTGCGCTTCGAGTCGAAGACCGAGGCGGGCCTGCGGGAGATCAGCGATGAGGTGCTGGGCGTCCTCCGCCAGCACGTCGACGTGCCTGAGTAGGCGGACTTCAGTGCGGGGAGCGTCTCGTAGGGTAGCCAGACGAGTCGAATGACGCGGCTCGAACCCTTGGCCGCGGTCAACCTGCTCGCGAAGGTCGCGCTGCTCGCGCTGGCGCTCTTTCCTCTCTTCGCACCAGACCTTCCGCAGTTCGAGGGAAAAGCGATCGTGGCCCGGGCCGCGACATACTCGCTCGTTCCGTTCCTGCTACCGCTCCTGTGGTGGGCCCGTGGCCGGCCCGCATCCTATCCGCATCTCGTCGACCTGCTACTGGCACTCCCGTTCATCGTCGACTCCGGCGGGAACGCCCTCAATCTTTACAGCAGTCTGGAGCCGTTCGATCTCTTCGCGCACTGGCTGAACTGGGTGTTCCTCGTCTCAGCGTTCGGCGCGGCCATCTCGACGCTGGGCCTCGGGCGGCTGAACGTCGGAGCGCTGGCGCTCGGCTTCGGAGCAGTCTCGCACATCTGCTGGGAGCTCGCCGAGTATGGGTTAAGCAAGCTTGGCGCTTCTGGCCTGCAGCTTACCTATGACAACACGATGGAGGACTTCATCTTTTCGCTTCTCGGCTCGCTCACCGGGGCTCTTGTTACGATGCTCATCATCTGGCCGCGGAATCCAGTTGGCGCCGATCTGTTCCGCCCGTCTGCGAGAGAGGCCTGAAGCGTACTACCCCGCGCTCAGACCTAGGATCATCTCGTCCAGCTCCGCGACGAACTCCGCCGTGATCTCGTCTCGCACCGCCTGCGTCGTGAAGCCGCCGGTGTTGTCCCAGGAGCCGTCGTCGTTCTGCTGCGCGAGCAGCGCCCCGCCCGCACGCATGGCCAGCGCGCGGTAGCGCTCCTCCCCGGTCGCGCCCGCGAGCAGCGCCGCGCCCCAGCCCACCTTGCCCACCTGCGCCGTCTCGTACATCGCGTCGCTGCAGCGCAGGGCGAAGTCCAGGTAGCGGCCGGCGAGATCGAACGCATCGTTCTCGCCGGTCGCGAGGCCGTACTTGGTGAGGAAGGCCGCCGCGATGCCGATCATGTAGAAGCGCTCGCGGGGCTGGCCAGCGCGAACGGCGTAGAGGCGTGCGCGGTCGTCCGGGAAGTCGATCTTGAGGCCGCCGTCCGGCTTGTAGATGAAGTAGAGCGCCCGCTCAGGATCCGCCTGCTCGTCTGAGACGCGGCGGAGGAAGCGCGCCACGCCCTCGGCGAGATCGAGGCGGCCCGTGTAGAGCGCGGCCATCCCCGCCTGCGAGGTGGACATGATGTCCTGGACGCCCTCCGGCTTGTCGAGCTGCGAGCGGAAGCCGCCGGTCTCCGCGTGCTGGAGCGTCGCCAGGAAGTCGATGCCGCGCCGCGCCACGTCGAACTGGCCCAGCTTCTGGGCGCCGCAGATCACCCAGGCGTTCGGGTAGGGGTAGAAGTGAGCCAGCCCTTCGCCGCGCTCGAAGCCGCCCCGCAAGTCTCCTTCGGGCGAGAGCATGTGCCGCCGGATCCAGGCGACGAGCCTACTGCCTTCAGCGGCTCGGCCAGCGGCGGCGAGCGCCCATGGCGCCTTGTAGTATGACCCGAGCCCTTCGGTTGGGTCGCCGATCACGCCGTCGTCTTGCTGGCGGCCGGCGAGATACGCTGCCCCCCGCTCCTTCGCCTTCGCGAACTGTGCGATCTCTCCGGCGGTCGTCGTCATGGCCACTGTTCGCACAGCTTAGCGCAGGCGGCGGACGGCCGCATAGGGCTCGGCTGGCGTTCGAGGAGGTTGGCGCGCTGCTGGAAGCCCGCGAGAGGTGATATCCTCTACATATGAAGGCCGGAGTCGCGAAGGTCTGCGTGATCCGTGGCGTTCGTGGCCTTCGGCCTGTCTCTCATGCTAGGCATTGGCGCCATCAGTCTGCAAATTGCGCCGCCTGACGAACCTCTTTTTGAATCCTGGTTCGTCCCTACCGCGGCCCTATCGGTCTTTGGTGTTTCTGGCTTCTTTGCCGTGGTTGCCTATCTCCTCACGCACATGAGATCAAACTGACCTACTACCCCCGAGCACGTTCGCTTCACCCTACCCCGCGGATCGTGTATCCTCGCGGGCGAGACCATCGCCTAATGAGGAACCGAGTGTCCATGTCCGCCGCCCACATCGCCCGCCGTCTCATCGAGGAGCGCCGCCCGCTCAAGCATCCCCTCTACCAGACCTGGCAGCGCGGAGAGCTGAGGCTGGAAGCGCCCGTCGCCGCGGGGGCCGCAGAGTGAGCCAGCCCCTGGACATCCTCTTCCTGGGATCGGGCAACGCGTTCGCGCAGGGCCGGTACTGGAGCAGCTTTCTCCTCAACGACCGCTACCTGTTCGACGCCTCGCCCATCGTGCTCCCCCACCTCAAGCGCAGCGGCGTCAGGCTCGAAGAGATCGATGCGGTCTTCATCAGTCACTTCCACGGCGATCACTACTTCGGTCTGCCGTTCCTGCTCCTCGAGTACAGCGAGCTCACACCGCGCACGAAAGAGCTCACCATCGCCGGCCCACCGGGCATCAAAGAGCGGCTCGCCGGAGTGACCGCGGCTGGCTTTCCGAACGTGGTCAACAAGGAGCAGAGCTATCAGGAGACCTACGTCGACCTGCAAGACGGTCTGCAGGGTGAGGTGCCGGGCCTGGAGTACCTCGTCCGCGCCGTAAACCACGTCGAAGAGCTGGCGTGTTTCGGCTTTCGTGTACAGGTAGGCGGCCGGACGCTCGCCTACTCAGGCGATACGATGATGTGCGACGCGCTGGTGGACCTGGCGGACGGCGCCGACGTTCTGGTCGTGGAGTGCTCGTGCTGGGAGGACGCCTGCGGCCCGCACCTTGCCCCGCCCGACATCCGAGAGCTGCGCCGCCGGCTAGGCCCGAAGCCGACGTTCATCCTCACCCACCTGAGCGGCGGCACGGAAGAGCTGGATATCGAGAACGTGCTGGTGGCCGACGATCTTGCGCGGTTCTCGCTGTAGCCTGCTTGCCATCTTGCTTCGCTGTTTGCTTAACTAGAGTACGTCCCGGCCCGCTCCCGAGCGGAACAAGTCTGAGGAGTTCGGCACGTTCAGCATGTGGAGTGTACTTCCCCAGGCTGCCCTTCCTAGCTACCTCCTGTCCCTGCAAGACCTAATCCCGCTGGGACGCTGGCCGCTCATCCTCCTCGGCACCTTGCTGCTCCTGCAGTACCTGCGGCGCAAGAGTGGCGCGCCGATCATCCAGCTCGTGGGCGAGCTTCTCATCGTCGTCCCCGCCTACTTCCTCTACTTCCTGGTCCGTGGCTTCGTGCAGGGACGAGAGGCCGAAGCGATAGAGCGCGCGGTCAAGATCATAGACTTTCAGAAGGGCCTCAATATCTTCTGGGAGCCGGCCCTCCAGAGCTACATGCTCCGCTTCGATTGGCTGGTGACATTGGCGAACTGGGTGTACATCTGGGGCCACTGGCCCGTGATCGTCTTCGTGGCGCTGTGGCTCTTCCTGCTCCACCGCGAGAACTATGCCGTCTACCGCAACGCCTTTCTCATCTCCGGCGCCATCGGCCTGGCGATCTTCGCCTTCTTCCCGGTGGCGCCTCCTAGGTTAGTCGATGGGATTGGGATGATCGACACGATCGCCGAGAATTCGGGCGCCTATCGCATGCTCCAGCCGCCCGCCTTCGTGAACCAGTACGCCGCCATGCCCAGCCTGCACTTCGGCTGGAACCTACTGGTCGGCATCGCCATCGCCCGCCACGGCACCGGTCTGCTCATGAAGTCGTTCGGCCTGTTCTCTCCGCTGCTCATGCTGGCCAGCATTGTGCTGACGGCAAACCACTTCATCATCGACGCCTTCGCGGGCGGCGCGCTCGCGGTCCTGGGCTTGCTCATCGCGTACCTTATCCACCAGCGGGGAAAGGGCGAGGAGATCGAGAGTCCGCCCCAGGGGCAGCAGATATCCGCCCCCGCCGCTTAGCAGTCTTCGCCCGCCTGCCATCTAGCCAGCCGCGATCTCGCCCAGGATCGAACTGAGCGCTTCGGCCGCCTTGCGCAGCCGCTCGGTCTCCGGCTGGAGCTTGGCATCGATCCCGCGCGGATCCCAGGGATTGAAGCGGCCCGGGTGGCCGTAGTCGCTCTGTTCCCAGCGCGCGACTCCTCGCGGCAACTCGATCTCCACCCACCGCCGCACGACCGGGTGCGGCGTGCCGTGCGACGGATCGCCGGCCGGCAGCCGCTCCTCCCGAAACCGAACCGTGGCCTCTAACGGCGCTTCTGCCATGCTCACCCTCCTGTTCGCGCTCGCTGGTGTCACTTCATCCTGCCGCCGCAGCCGAGACGAAGCAAGGGACGTTTGAGCCTTATTCATAATTCTATACCACACTCATACGCTTGCAGGTCGCGCATGAGTGCCTGAATTTCTGGTGGACCCGCGAGGATTCGTCTGAGGGTTGGCCGATGGCCATTCCTCAAGGTGAGGCATGCCCTTCATGTAAGGAGAAGCGGGAAGATTTCCTCATTGACCCCGTGCCTCGG
>JADFNZ010000042.1 GCA_022563135.1 Chloroflexota bacterium
AGCCACCGTCATCAACGACCGGCAGTTGGAGATCGCGATAGGCCAAGCCCTTGACGCCGCCGGCCTCTTCCGCCACGGCCCGCGCTTCGATATCGAGATCGAGCGAGGGCACGGGCGGCGCCACTCCGTCGAGATAGTCGTGGAGCAACAGTAAGACGCGTTTGCCATCGAATAGCTCAAAGGCGGCGTGGTCATCCGCCCGGCGTACCGTTCGTTCTGCCTCGTTCAGTAGAGCTCTGCTGCATTTGCCCAGCGTCACATAGAACATGCGCAGTTTGTATCCGCGCTGCAAGACCCGATCGCGTCCTTCCTTGAGCTTCTGATGCACCTCGGGGGCCATCTCCGCCGCAAGGCTGTCGAATGTCTTCTTGTCCCCACAGAGATTTACCGCGAGCTGAGCGAAACCCATCACATCACCACGATGCTCGTTCTTAGCGGCGATCTCCTCCCGGTACTTTCCCTGTATCACGAATACGAGCCGCTCGCGTTCGTCAATCAGAACAGCGTCGGCGTCCTTATCCCGTGGACCGCCACACAGCGCTGCTGCGGCTTCCGCATCACTTTCCGCCACGTAGGCCCGCAGAAACCAGAGCACAAACAGCTCGTCATCTGCGAGCTTTGGATAGCGCTCTCGATACTCGGTCAGTTCACGGTGAAGGTCATCTCTCGAAAGACGCCCAGCTGTCGTTGGTGTCATGGCTTGCCTCCTTTCCTAGCGAGGCGGGCCGACCTGAAGGTCGGCCCCTACGAGCTTGGCACTGCCCATTCAGACGTAGGGACAGACCTTCAGGTCTGTCCGGCCCTAGCTACGCTTGTTCGCGCAGCAACCCGCCTGCCTACGGCACGACCCAGGTTACAAAGTAGTATACAGCGGGGAAGGTGAAGAGCAGGCTGTCGAGGCGGTCCAGCAGGCCGCCGTGGCCGGGAACGAGGCGGCTGGCATCCTTCACCCGCGTGCCGCGCTTCAGGATCGACTCGGCGAGGTCGCCGAGGACGGCCGCGAGGGGCAGCAGCGCCGCCAGCGGCACGATGAGCGCCGCCTCCAGCCGGATTCCCAGGATGTAGTTCAGCACTACTACGGCGGCGAAGCCGAACGCGAGGCCTCCCAGCGTGCCCTCGACCGTCTTGCCGGGGCTGATCGCCGGCGCAAGCTTCCTTCGCCCAAGGACAGTGCCGACGAAGTACGCGCCGGTATCGACGGCGAACGTGCCAAACAACGCGAGATACACCCAATCGCGCCCGTTGGGCAGCTCGCGCAGCAGGACGAGGTGCGCGCCGAGCAGGCCGACGTAGGCGACGCCCGCTACCGCCCACGACCAGTCGTTCATTGCGGTCTCAGGCTGCGCGCGGACGGTGACCCAGACGAGCGGGATGAGGATGCCGCCCAGCGTGAACCAGAGCACCCAGTCCAGCCCCACGTTCGCGCCCGCAGCCACCGACGCGGCCAGGCCCGCCGCGATCAGCCCGAGCGGCGTCGCGCGGCCGCGTTGCAGCGCCTGAAACTCGAACGCGGCGACGAGAACGATCAGGCTCACGCCCGCCGTGTACCACGGACCGCCTGCCCAAACGAGAAGGACGGCGAGTGGGATAGCGACGGCAGCGCTCGCGATGCGCTGGGCGAGCATGCCGGCGCGAGACCTAGCGGGGGTTATCTCGGCGCTGGTGGCGGTCGCCGCGAGGCGGGTCCTCCACTACGCCGCCGAAGCGCCGCTGGCGCTGGCTGTAGGCGAGGAGCGCCCGCCCGATCTCCTCAGCGTCGAAGTCAGGCCAGTAAACCGCTGTCCCGTAGTACTCCGCGTAGGCGGACTGCCAGAGGAGGAAGTTGGAGAGGCGTACCTCCCCAGCCGTCCGGATTACCAGGTCCGGTTCCGGCAGGTCCGCTGTATAGAGGTAGGAGGCGAAGAGCGTCTCGTCCAGGCGCTCGGGCGGCACGCCGTCCGCCATAACCCGGCGCACGGCGTCCAGGATCTCCTCGCGGCCGCCGTAGTTGAACGCCACGTTGACAGTGATCCGGTCGTTCTCCTTCGTAAACTCTACCGCGTCCTCGATGCGGCGGCGGAGGCTGGGCGAAAGCGGATCCAGCTTGCCCAGGTGTCGCAGCCGGACGCCGTTCTTGTGCAGCGCCTGCAACTCGCGGTCGATGAAGTGGCCGATCAGGCGGATCAGCGCGTTCACCTCACGCTTCGGCCTACTCCAGTTCTCGGTCGAGAAAGCGTAGAGCGTCAGGTAGGGGATCTCGTAGCCCGCGAACGTCTCGATGACGCGCCGGATGTTCTCCACTCCGGCGCGATGTCCGGCCTGGCGCGACAGGCCGCGCGATTGCGCCCAACGGCCGTTGCCATCCATGACGATAGCGACGTGCCGCGGCAGCTTCTCGAGTGCCACAAGCGGCCGATCCTGAGAGACGGGTTGTACCACCATGCCGGACGCTAGACCTCCAGGAGCTCCCGCTCCTTCTCCTGCCCTACCGCATCGGCTTCGCCGACGAACCGGTCGGTGACCTTCTGGAGCTGCTCCTGCGCGCGATGCTCCTCGTCCTCGGAGATCTCCTTTTCGCGTTGGAGGTCACGGAGCATCTCGTGCGCGTCCCGCCGCACGTTGCGGATGGCCACGCGACCGTCTTCCACCTTCTTGTGTACTACCCGCACCAAATCCTTGCGGCGGTCTTCCGTGAGCTGGGGGATCACCAGGCGGATGATGGTGCCGTCATTGCTGGGGTTGAGCCCGAGGTTCGATTTCTGGATCGCCTTCTCGATCGCGTCCAGCGAGCCTTTGTCCCAGGGTTGGATGGCGAGCAGGCGCGCCTCAGGCACGGCGATGCTGGCGAGCTGGTTGAGCGGCGTCGATGTGCCGTAGTAGTCCACGTGCAGGTGCTCCACGAGTCCGGGGCTCGCCCGGCCGGTGCGAACGGTGGCGAGGTCGCGCCTCAGCGCGTCCACCGCCTTCCCCATCCGGGTCTCGGCGTCGGCCAGCGTCTCGTCGATCATCGTCGTATCGGCCACGGTCATGGTACCCCCGCGAGCACTGATTCGTCGTTCCCGACGTAGGTACCGATACCCTCGCCGCGCATCGCCCGCACGATGCTCTCCTCCGCCGCGAGGTCGAAGACGATAATCGGCAGCTCGTTCTCCATGCAGAGGGAGAGCGCGGTGCTGTCCATCACGGCCAGGCGGCGGCTGATCGCCTCCATATAGCTGAGCCGCTCAAACCGGCGCGCGCTCGCGTTCGTGCGCGGGTCAGAATCATAGACGCCATCGACGCCGTTCTTCGCCATCAGCAGCGCGTCCGCGCCGATCTCGATGCCGCGCAGCGCGGCGGCCGTGTCCGTCGTCATGTACGGGTTGCCGGTCCCCGCCGCGAAGAGCACCACCCGCCCCTTCTCCAGGTGGCGAATAGCACGGCGGCGGATGTAGGGCTCAGCCACCTGCTGGACGTTAATCGCGGTCAGCGTGCGCACCGTAGCGCCTACCTTTTCCAGCGCGTCCTGAAGAGCGAGGGCGTTGATGATCGTGGCCAGCATGCCGGCGTAATCGGCCGTGGCGCGGTCCATGCCCGCGGAGGAGGCCGTGGTGCCGCGGAAGATGTTGCCACCGCCCACCACCACGGCGACCTCTGTTCCCGCCTTGCGGGCCGCTTCGATCTGGTGCGCGATGCGAGAGACGGTCGCGGCATCGATGCCGTAGCGGGCATCGCCCTGGAGCGCTTCGCCGCTCACTTTGAGGAGGGTGCGCCGGTAGGCGCCGCCGCCCATGGAGCTCGCCTCCCTACTGACCGAGTTCGAACCGGGAGAAGCGGCTGACGCGGATGTTCTCGCCCGTCTGCGCGATCACGTCTCGCACCACCTCGTTCACGGTCCGGGAGTCGTCCTTGATGAAGGGCTGGCGCAGCAGACACAGCTCCTTCGGATTGCCCTCTGCGCCCGAGGGCAGGTCGTCCTCGGAGACTGAGAGCGGGTTCGTCGCGGCGATCTGCATCGCCAGGTCGTGCGCGAGCACTTTGAACAGGTCCGTTCTAGCCACGAAATCCGTCTCGCAGTTCACCTCAACCATCGCGCCGATGCGGCCGCCCGCGTGGAGGTAGCACTCCACCAGCCCCTGGCTCGTCTCGCGCGCGGCGCGCTTCTCGGCGAGCATCACGCCCCGTTCGCGCAGCACTTGGATCGCGCGGTCGATGTCGCCTTCGGCCTCCTCGAGCGCGCGCTTGCAGTCCATCACCCCGGCGCCGCTCTTCTCCCGCAGCGCCGCTACCTCCGCTGCTGAGACGGTGTGCTGCTCGCTCATCCGGCGGTCTCCACGTCCTTCGTGGGAGCCTCCGGCGCGGCCGCTGGAGGCTGCGCCGCGGAGGAGGCTTCGCTCTCCAGCTCGCGCTCCGCTTCGTATCCCCGCAGCGCGAGGCCTTCGAGCGCGGCATCGGCGATACGCGCGCTGATCAGCCTCACGGCGCGGATCGCGTCATCGTTGGAAGGGATCAGATAGTCGATCAGGTCCGGATCGCAGTTCGTGTCGCACATGGCGATGATCGGGACGCCGACGCGACGCGACTCTGCGACGGCGATGCCCTCCATCGCCGGGTCGATGATGAAGACGGCGCCGGGGATGCGGTTCATCTCCTTAATGCCGCCCAGGTGCCGGTTCAGCTTCTCGATCTCCTTGTCGATCTTCAGGGTTTCCTTCTTGTGCAGCACGTCGAAATCACCTCGCGCCCGCGCCTCCTCCTGGCGGATGAGGTAGTCGATTCGGCGCTGGATGGTGGAGAAGTTGGTGAGAGTGCCGCCGAGCCAGCGGTTCGTGACGTAGGGCATCTGGCAACGCTTCGCCTCGGTCTCAATCGCCTCTCGCGCCTGCTTCTTGGTGCCGACGAGGAGAAGCTGTTCGCCGCTGGAGACGACGTCGCGAATGTAGTCCAGCGCGATGCCGAGGCGGCTGACGGTCTGCTGCAGGTCGATGATGTGGATGCCGTTGCGCTCGGTGAAGATGTAGGGACGCATCTTGGGGTTCCAGCGACGAGTCTGATGGCCAAAGTGAACGCCCGCCTCAAGCAGCGTCTTCATGCTGATAGGTGTTTCCAAGCTCTCTCTTCGCCTCCTGGTGGCCTACACGATAGCTACGCTCAAACAGAGCCCGCCCGCATTTGCAGCGGTACCGGAGCGCGCGAAGCCACATCACTATAGCATAGGCGATTTCAGCCGAGCAATTGGCGGATGCTCTCTTTCCCGATTGCGCGCGCAATTGCCAGAGTGCATAATGAACTTAACGTTTGGTGCGCGGGACAGGCTGGAGGCTCGCCCTTGAACATCCGCAGGTTCGAACGAAGGCAGGCGAAGCAAGCCCTGCCGGATGCGCTCCTCAGCATCGCCGCCTCTCTCCAGGACCCCGATGCCGCGAAGGACCCGCTCGAACACATTGCGGCCGCCCTCTCAGAACACGAGGTCTCCTGTGCGCTGTTCACACAGCTCCCGAGCGGCGGGGGTCTGCGACTGGAGCAAACGACGATCCCGCTCGCGTCGGACGCGCGCGACGGGCCGGTCCACCTGCCGCGCATCGCCGCTGCACTCACCCGCGCGGAACCGCTCGCATACTCAGACATCCGGGAGGCGTTCACGGACACGCCGGCCACGGGAGGCCGCCGGCCGCTCCTAACAGAGCGGGTGAGCGGCACGCTCATCGCCGCACCGTTGCGCGCCGCCGACGGCACGAACGCTGTGCTCTGCCTCGTATCGAGGCGGCTCTCGGACGGCGACCGCAACGCGGCCTGGTCGCTCGCCCTCCAACTCGGGAGCGCACTGGGCGCCGCCCGGCCGGCGAACGGTCCGGCGCAGACGGCTCAATCTCAAGCACAAGAGGGAGACCTTTCGCTCTTCCACGAGCTTACCCGCCGCTTCAGCTTCTCTCTCACCAGTGAGGAGATCATCAGAACGGCGGTGGAGGTGTTGACGCCCGCGCTCGGCCTCCAGCTTGCCGCCTCCGTCGCCTGCCGCAGCGGCGAGGACCTGGTCACCATCTATCTCCCGCCGGACAGTGCGCAGGAGCTGGCCGGCAACACCGCAGCGGCCGCCCTGGACGCCTTTGTCCGTCTCACCGGCAACGCACACGAAGGTTGCAAGCGCCTGCCGTACCAGAGTGCCCGGCTTCCCGCCAAGGGTGGCCGGCGCAGCGACGGCGGCGCCGCCAGCGTCCTCGACGCGCCGCTCGTCATCGGCGGCGACGTGATCGGCCTGCTGCGGGCCGCTTCGCCAACGCCGGGCGCGTTTGACAACGCCGCCGAACGCACGTTTTACACCGTGGCGAACCAAGTCTCCCTGGCGCTGGAGCGGGTGACGTTGCAGCGGGAGGCCGAGCGGGCCTCGCTCGCCTCGCTCGCCGATAGCCTGAGCGACGGCATCGTCCTCGTCGACGCGGAGCTGCGTGTGACCTCGCTCAACAGCGCCGCGCATCGGCACCTCGAAACGCTGGTCGGCGTCCCGCTGGCCGAGGGCGCGAACCTGAGCGACACCCCGCTGGCCGGCATGACGCGCGAGGCGCTCTCCTCCGGCAAGCCCACGGCCCTGCGCGACCTCCCGACGAACCCGGCCGCGGCCGAGCGCCGCTACGGCGTGGCGATGTCCGCGCCGCTCGCCGGCTCACCGGAGGGAACGGCGGCTGTGGTGATCCTGCGCGACGTCACCGAAGAGCGCCTCATGCAGGAGCGGCTCTTGCAATCCGAGAAGATGGTCTCCGTCGGCCAGCTCGTCTCCGGCGTTGCGCATGAGCTGAACAACCCCCTCACCGGCATCATGGGGTTCGCCCAGCTCCTGCTGGCGCGGGATCTGGATGAGAAGACGCAGCGCGACGTCAGCACCATCTACGCCGAGGCGGAACGCGCGGCCAAGATCGTCCAGAACCTGCTCTCCTTCGCCCGCCGGAGACGCGCGGACAAGGAGCCGGCCAACCTGAACGCCCTGATGGAGCGTGTGCTCGGCCTGCGCAGCTACGACTTGCGCGTCAAGAGCATCGACGTAGAGCTTGACCTCGATCCAACGCTGCCTGAGACGATGGTGGACGCCGACCAGATCCAGCAGGTCTTCCTGAACCTGATCATCAACGCCGAACAGGCGATGCTTTCCGCCGGAGAACGCGGCGTCCTGAAGGTGCGTTCGTGGCAGGAGGGCGGCGCCATTCGCCTCAGCCTGCAGGACGACGGCCCCGGCATGCAGCCGGAGACGCTCCGCCGCATCTTTGACCCGTTCTTCACCACCAAGCAGACTGGCGAAGGCACGGGCCTGGGCCTCACCATCTCTTACGGCATCATCCAGGACCATGGCGGACGAATCTGGGCGGAGAGTCAGCCCGGCAGGGGCACGACGTTCATCCTGGAACTGCCGATCATCGAGGGCGTGAGGCCGCGCACCCTGGTGGAGGAGGCGCTCGCCGCCGCCGACCAGGGGCATGCCATCCTGGTCGTGGACGACGAGGAGAGCATCCAGCGCCTGCTGGGCAGCATCCTCGAGATCGACGGTCACCATGTCGATACCGCCAGCAACGGCGTCGAAGCGCTGGAGCGCGTGAGCCAGCGCCACTACGACGTCGTCATTACCGACATCAAGATGCCCGAAATGGACGGCCCCACCCTCCACCAGCAGCTACAGAAGGTGAACCGGAGGCTCGCCGAGCGTACCGTCTTCATCACCGGAGACACCGTGAGCCCTGAGACGCGCGAGTTCCTGCAGCGGGTGCAGAACCCCTGCATCGCCAAGCCGTTCCGCGTGCGCCAGGTGCGCGAGACGATCTCGCGGATCCTGTCGGACGACGGGTAACCGGCCGCCTCGACTGACTTCCGTTCGACCCGCTATCATGGCTCTGCCCCACAGCGGGCCTGACGCACGATGAGCACCATCCGCGGCATCCTCTATGACGCCGGCCGAACGCTCGTCCACCCTCGGCCGGACGCGCCCGAGATCTGGGACTTCCTCGGCGGCCAGCTCGGCGTCGATCTGGCGCGCGAGCGGGCGCTGCCGGACGTCGGCCACTTCTTCTACCGGCGATTCGACCAGGACGGCCTCGGCGCGTACGACTCCGACGCCCGCGCCCGTAGCTTCTGGACGGAGTACTACGTGGGCGCGCTGATCGACGCGGGCGTGGAGCTGCCACGGCATCTGCTCTCTTCCGCCGGCGACGCTCTCTACGATTGGTATCAGCGGCCGGAGCAGTGGCAACCCTACGCGGAGGTTAAGGAGGTGCTCAGTCGCGCCCAGGCTCGCGGCCTCGTCCAGGGCATCGTGTCGGACTGGGGCACGGATCTCGTGCCGCTGCTCCATGCGCACGACGTGACCCGCCACCTTGACTTCGTCGTCGCTTCCGCCGCAGTGGGCACGGCCAAGCCCCATCCCGACATCTTTCATGTCGCGCTCGATCGGGCCGGACTTCGCGCGGATGAGGTGATCTACGTCGGCGACTCCTATATCTCAGACGTGATCGGCGCGCGAGCCGCCGGCATCTCGCCGGTGCTGATCGACCGCGAGGGGAAGGCGCCATCGGTGGACTGCCCCGTCATCACCTCACTCCTAGAGCTCGAGCCCCTGATCGAGGCGTAACGTGCGCCTCTCTCTGGTGCGCCACGCCGCGGTCACGGTCCGGCCCGGCAGCCTGCCACAGCACTGGCGCCTCTCGCCGGAAGGACGCGCGGCCGCGGAGGCGCTGGCCGGCGCGCCGCACTGGGCCGGGCTAACGACCGTCTACACGAGCCCGGAGCCAAAGGCCCTCGCCACCGCGCAGCGTCTAGCGGCGCCGCATGGATCGCCGGTCAGGATCGAGGCGGGCCTGCGCGAGGTCTCGCGGCCGGCCGCGATGTACGACGACTATCCTGCGATCGTCCGGCGTTTCCTCGCGGGGGAGCGCATCGACGGGTGGGAGAGCCGCGAGGAGGCGCAGCGGCGCGTAGAAGCGGGCATCGATGCGCTCGTTGCACAGAGCAACGGCGAGGACGTGGCTGCCGTCTCCCACGGGCTCGCCCTGACGCTCTACATCGCGGGTCTGCTCGGCCTAGGAGAGAGCGCGGCCTTCGACCTCTGGTCAGCTATGCGCTTCCCGGACGTTGCGGTGCTCGATCCGGAGGTCGGCCGGCTGGCGCGCGGGTTCGGAGAGGACCCCGCGTTAGGTGAGAATCGCGACGGCTAGTCGCAGGCGCCGCTCCAGCAGAAGATGATCATCCGTTGCTCCTGGGCGAGGTCTTCGAAGCCAAGCGCAGCGTAGAGTTCAACAATCCGTTGCCGAAGGGCCCTCTGGAACGGATCAAGTTGCAAAGCTCGCTCAACAAAGGGCAGAGCATCCTCAATCGGTGTGCCTTCAATCTCGGCTAGCTCAATCTTAGCCGCCGCGATCCCGACGAGTCGCCGATCGGGAACTAGAACATCGCTGCTTAGATAATCACCGAACTCGGGTGTGAACCTGCTCACTGCGGTTTCAAGAACTCCAACTGCCTGGCGCAGCACCGCTGCTCTTTCATCCAATGGAACGAAGCGCGCCTGACGCTGGTAAGCGACCCCCTCGTCCTGCATGTAAGATTTTTGGATCGGATTCAGCGTTACTGCGCGGTCAAAGAGACGAATTGCTGTGGCATGATCGCCGCGCAGCACCGCCGCGCGCGCCTGGCTCGCCGCCAGGTCCGCCGCCGTCAGCGTGGCAGCCCAACCCAGCAGCGCCGCGCCCAGCAGTGTCAGCGCTACGGCGCTGAACGCCGTCGCCAGCGTGCCTCCGGCCGGGCGGGCGTCCATCTCCTCTGGAGGCGGCTCCTCGGAGGCCGGAGACGGCCGCGCCAGCAGGCCCGCCATCGCTCCCAGGAGGAGCCACAGCGCCCAGGTCGTCATCGCCTCCGCGAAGCCGAAGAAGATCGCCGCCATGTAGCCAAGCACGCCTGCGCCCAAGCCAACGAACGCCAATCGCAGCGTGATGTCATCCGTCGCGAACGCGCGGCGGCCGCTATGCCAGAGGACGGCGCCGGCGAACGCCAGGAACGCGCCGAGCCCGAGCAGGCCGGTGCCCGAAGCCAGGTCCAGGAAGAAGTTGTGGCTGCTCTCCGGAGAGAACGATTTCGTTGTGATGCCTGCCAGGTCTGGCTGGTCGCGGTACTCGGCGAATAGAATCCCGAAGGAGTCCTGGCCGTGGCCCAGCAAGGGCTCATCGGAGAGCATGTCGACGCTCATCGACCAGAGCGAGAGCCGGGCGTCCAGCGGCTCGCTGTTCCTATCGCTGAAGATGGCGACGCGGCCCTGCGGCAATCCGACGAAGAAGACGACTAGCAGCGCGATGATCAGGGGGCCAGTCGTGAACACGCCGATGCCGGCCCAGAGCACCGTCGGCCTACCGCCCGCGCCCGGCTGCTCCGCCGCCGCCTCCTTGCGTTGGCGGCGACGTCTTCGCTGCTGTCGCGTGGCGCCGGAAGAACCCGAGAGCGTAGCCCCGATGCGCCGCCAGGTCGACTCCAACGCGGGGAGGAACCAGACGAGCGCGGCGACGCCCCAGATCAGGGCGACGAGGCCCATCGCCAGGTAGGCGGAACGGCTTACGGTGAAGAGCAGCGCGAAGAGCATGACGGTGATCCCGGCGGCGAAGCCGGCTTGCTGCCACCGCTCCTTGGCCGTTAGCGCCAAGTAGATCGTGACGCTTATGGCTACGACCAGGAACGCGCCGAGCACGTTCGCCTGGCCCAGCGTGCCAAAAGGCCGTTCCACCGATCGTCCCGTCCAGTTCACCCAGTCCAGGTCAGCTTTCTGGATCAGCGCATACACCGCCGCGCCGAAGCCTCCGGCGAAGAGGCCCAGCAGGATCCACCGGAGGTCTCCGGTGCTACGCACCGCCATCGCCGTGGCGGCGAAGAGCAGCAGGTAGAGGCCCGTGGTGGCGAGACCCTGATAGCGCTGCGACTCGCCCATGAGGCTCGCCCGCCAGTCCACCGCGAAGGCGAGCGCCAGCACGTTGACCGCGACGAACGCGGCAAGCGCGATCCAGAGCGAGATCGGCCAGCGTCTCGGCTGCCAGCGATCGCTCGCGAAGAGCACCGCGGCCCAGAGCAACGCGCCGCCTGTCAAGGCGGCGGTCGTCGCCAGCTTGGGCAGGACGACGGCATCGTGCAGCGGCGTCACGATCACGATGGGAACGAGGAACGCAAGCAGTGCCAGGATGTAGACCATACGCCGCTCCTGAAGGCGGAGGCGCCTGTCCTGTCTAACGAAGAATGTAACGCTTTATACCAGACGCGCCGCTGGGACGCTCGTCACGAGACCGACAGCGGGTTGTGGAAACAGCTCCGTTCGCCGGTGTGGCAGGCAGGGCCAACCGGGTGCACGCGCACGACGACGGCATCGCGGTCACAGTCGGCCGCGACGCTCTCGACGTGGAGGACGTTGCCGGACGTGTCGCCCTTGCGCATCAGCCTGCCCTCCGCGCGGCTGAAGCGCCACACCTGCTTCGATTCGCGCGTGCGACGCAGCGCCTCCTCATCCATGTAGAAGAGCGTGAGCACCTCGCCGGTGTCTGCGTCCTGAATGATCGCCGGAATAAGCCCGCCGCCCTTGGCGAAGTCCAGTTCGGTCGCCTCTTCGTCTGCCACCGTTCGCGTCCTCCTAGAGCCGCACGGGTATCCCGTGGCCGGCCAGATACTCCTTCGTCTCGCGGATCGAGTAAGTGCCGAAGTGAAAGATGCTGGCCGCCAGCACCGCATCGGCCTTCCCTTCGACGATCGCTTCGGCCATGTGGCGCGGCTCGCCGCAGCCGCCGGAGGCGATCACCGGCACGGCCACCGCCTCGGAGACGGCGCGGGTGAGCGGCAGGTCGTAGCCGTTCAGGTGGCCATCCGCGTCCATAGAGGTGAGCA
>JADFNZ010000043.1 GCA_022563135.1 Chloroflexota bacterium
GACCAGCGCCAGCAGGTTGCGATAGCCTTCCTTGTTGCGGGCGAGCAACGTCAGGTGGTAGGGCGACTTCTCCTGCGCGTCGCGGGAGCGGCGGTCTCCCGGCGCGACGTACGCCTCCACGCCAATGATCGGTTTGACGCCGCGGGCGCGCGCCTCCTTGTAGAAGTCGATCACCCCGTAAAGCGCGCCGTGGTCGGTGATGGCGCACGACTCCTGCCCCAGCTCCTTGACGCGGTCAAGCAGCTTGGGGATGCGCGAGAGGCCGTCGAGCAGGCTGTATTCGGTGTGAAGGTGAAGGTGAGTAAACATCTTAGCGTTAAACGCCTCCAGCACCGCTATTATAGCAGCGCCTGGCCGTTCAGCGGCGAACGCTTATGTTGATTCTGCCGGTTTTTCGCCGGAGAGGAGCTTGGTGTAGTGCCGCGTAATGGCGATCGGCCGGAACCCCATGGCAGCGTACATCTGCTTCGGCGTGCCGCTCGCATCAGCGACGATCACGACCGGCCCGGCGCCGCGCTCGCGGCAGTCCGCCACGCCGCGATGGACGAGCGCCGTCGCGAGGCCGCGATGGCGGTAGTCGGGATGCGTCAGGAGGTCATCCACCTGCCCGACGCCATCGATGCCTTCCCACGATGTCAGGTAGGCGCTGGCCTCGCCGTCCACGTAGGCGAGCCAGTAGCGCGCCGGCGGCCACTTGGCGCGACGCGAGCGGAACATCTCCTCGGCGCTCCACCGGCCGACGGACGGTGGCAGGCTAGCGTGGTACAGATTCCAATCGAGCTCGTGGAGCGCCTCGTACTCGCGCCACGCCTCGTCGCTGTCGATCAGCCGCACGTCATGCGACCGTGGCTCGACCGCGAGCTCGCTCTCAAGCACCATCACGAGCAGTTCGTTGTGTTCGTACCCCTCCTGTGCGAGGCGCGCCTCGACGGTGGGAGGCGTGAGAAAGTCGACGATGAAGCGCAGTTCCCGGAAGCCCGCGTACTCCCGCTCGGCGCGAGCCAGCAGCCGCTCGATCTCCTCCGGCGTTCGCGCGGAGATATGGGCGATGCGGTTGCAGTCAGGGACGTTCGGTGAGGAGCGGTCGCGCACGAAGGTAGCGCCGTCCGCCTCGAAGACCTCGGCGCCGAGGGCGAGGAACGCTTGATTCGTGGCGAGGGCGCGGCGGGCGAGATTGTCCACAGGCTAGGTGTTAGCGTAGCATCATCTTGGCGGAGCGAGCTAGGGCGATGGTAGCATCAGGATTGCGAGGGAGGTGCGCCGTGGCTGAGATGTCGACCTTGGAGCGCTGGATGGTGAACACGCCGTTCCGCGCCTGGCTCCAGCGCGGCGAGGTGCGCTCGTTCATCCGCTGGGGAAACGTGTCGCCTGACTCATGCGTCCTAGACATGGGCTGCGCTCGCGGTGGGTCGACGGCGCTTATCTTGAGAAATCTACAGCCGCGCTGCCTCTCGGCGTTCGACTTCGACCCCGAGATGGTGGAGCGCGCCCGCCGTAGGTTGGCGCGGCAGATAGAGGAAGGCGCTGTAGACATTCGCGTGGCGGATGCGACAGAGATGCCGTACGAAGATGGTCTCTTCGACGCGGTGTTCGAGTCCGGCGTGGTGCATCATGTGCCGGACTGGCGCGCGGCGATACGTGAGGTCGCGCGGGTGCTCAAGCCGGAGGGGCGGTTCTGCTTCGCGGAGCCTTCCCGCGGGCGGCTGCGCAGGGGCCTCTACCGGATGCTGCCGCACGATCCGGACTCCATGTTCGACGCGCGGGAGTGGCGAGATGTGCTGGCGCAGGTGGGGTTGGAGGTTGAGGATCCGCTACGCCGTCTGCCACTCTGGGATATCTGCGGGGCTGCTAAGCGGCGCGCGGAATGAGGAGTCACAGGATGCTTCGCTTGCTCATCGCGGGGACGCTAGGGCTCATGCTGGTCGCCGTCAGCTGCGGAGGACAGGCTGTTCTGACCGGGCCCGAAGGCACTCCTTTCCAAGGGCCGATCAGGGTGCAGCCCGCCATTGTCGACATCGCTACGGGCGACGGCGTCCCGACAGCAATCACCATCGAGCTAGAGGATGGAAGCCGTCTCCATCTCCGCTTGGGCGAATCCATCAATCTTGACGATTGGGACCTCGAACACCTCGACGGCCATCGACGTACGAGTACTACCTTATTCGTTACATATGAGGAGCGCCCTAGCGAGTTCGTAGTGATTGAACTGAGCGAGTAGCGGTCGCACCAGGTCCCAATAAAGGCGTTTGCTGTGATGACGTCTGGAGCGAGGTTAGACAGTTAGACTTCAAAACCAGAACGATTTCGCGATTTTCAGACATCGTTACTTCTCAGCGTGCTGTTTTGCGGACCGTTCAGAAAAGGCGACAGCAGTCAGCAGGCAGGCAACGCCGAAAGTAAGCACGCCCACAGGCAGGTGGATTGCTAACAGGTCTGCACTGTCCCGTCCCGCATAGCCGAGGCCGGTTTGAGCGATCACGAGAACCGCGAGCAGGGCCGTTAACACAGGGACGCGCTGAGACCAGTAAGTCCGTGTGACAAGCACCAGGGCGACGTGAACGACCACCAATACGGAAAGGAAGTTCGCGACTACCTGGTGGATGTCTACAGCGTCGTTATCGACAAAGAGAAAACGTCCGGCCAGTATGGCCTGCGCGAAGATCAGCAGCGTGATCAAGAGCGCCATCCAGCGATACAAGCCGGTCATCATCGCCTCCCCAACAGGTGCTCGTATTTCTTCGCTAGCGCAGCTAGAACTGGCGGTTGATTAAGTGGCGCTGCGGTTCGTCGCTAGCCCTACGGCTGGTTGCTCTCGGGCGCGTGGTTGCGGTTCTTGTCGACGAACTCCGAGATCATTTCGCGGTCGAATTCGTCCAGGAGCAGGATCTTGCCCCATGACGTGAGCCCGATGAGGGCGTCCATGTTGGAGTAAGGCGCAAGGATCACCTTGGAGCGAAACCGCGAGGTGATCGAGCGGAGCTGCTGGACAACGTCTCCGCAGGCCGTCGGGCAGTTGTACTGCACCAGCACGCCGCCGTGCTCCAGCCCATGCACTTGGACCACTTCGGCCAGCGCGTCCTGCTCTCCCCAACCAGGGATCTGCGCCGAATGCGGCCCGGACGTGGGCGGCGAGGTGGAGTAGCCGCCCGCCGGCTGGCCGGAGTGGTCCGCGGCGCCCGACGCCGAGACGCTCTCGCCAGGCCTGGTGTCGCGTGACAAGAACCAGAGGCCGAAGCCGAGGACGCCGATGGCAGCGATGGCGGCGATGCCGACGCCCACGTTGCGCAGCCGCCGGCGAAAGCGCTTACGCTGATCCTGCTCCCAGCGCACCTCGCGCCGCTCGAAGCGCCGCTGCCGCTTCGCCTCCTTCTTCGCTCGCTGTTCTCGTGTGGTCATGCTCTGTATCCGCTCTGCAAGTAGAAACGCCTGCCATCCGGATGAATAACAGGCGTCCTATATTGTAGATCGCTCGCTGGCGGTGCGCTAGGGCGCGGCGTGTGCTTCCACGCCTGCCGTAGCGTCCGTGACCCGCTCCGCCTGCACGACGATGCGCGCGTTGTAGTGTCCCGCGACGCTGGTATTGAAGCTGCCCCCGCAGGTGATGAGTGTGATCATCTCCGCCTCCGTCGGTCCGACGATCGGGCTGAAGTCGTTCGCGGGGTCCACCTGACGCTTCGTGATCACGGAGTACTGGTAGAGCGTGCCGTCGTTTAGTTGTACTTCGATCAGATCGCCCTGCTGAAGGTCCTTCAAGTTCCAGAAGATGGCGCCGCCGGGGCCGCCTCCCGGGCCGATGTTGTACCAGTCCACATGCGCGGAGAAGACGGCGTTGCTGCCGGTGCCGGGATGCGCGGTGAAGTCATACCAGGCGATGTCCCAGGGGCCGTCCGGCGCCTCCATGACACGGTTCTCGTCGAGGCCAAGCGTAATCACGCTTCCTTCGACGTTGAACTTCGGAATCGCGAGGCTGGCGATCGGCGCGTCGCTTGGCGGCGCGGTGGGCGTAGGCTGGATCTCGGTGGGCTCCTCGAAATCGCTGAACTGGCGATCGATCTCTCCGAAGCTATCGACGAGATCTCCCGGGCCCTGGTAATCGTTGCCGCCGAAGAGCCCTCCGACGAAGACGAAGATGACGGCCGCAGCCACGATGATGCTCACACCGCCTCCCATGAGAAGAAAGGCGATGAACTTCCTGCGGCCGTATGGTCGATCGTCGTTCGGGCTAGCTTCCATCATCACGTCTCCTTTATCCTTTAGAGAACGTCAGGCCTCTATCATAAATAACGGATCAGCGCCCAATAGATCACGTATGCGAGATCACATTAGCGGAAAGCACTTTCTTAGATCGTACCAACGCGATAGTGGTGGATCAAGCGCCGCCTGAGCGTTCTGTAAGGCCTGCACGTGCCCTCGCTGGTAAGCCGGCACCGCGTCCTTGTGGTAGCATGAGTCTGAGATGACGAAGGAGCAGACCATCGCCTTCGCGCACCTGGAAGAGGAAGTGGACCGGGCGCTCGATGAGATCCGCCCGTATATCCATTCGCACGGTGGCGATATCACCGTGCTTGAGGTGACGGACGACAAGGTGGCGCGTCTGCAGATGATCGGCTCCTGCAACGGCTGCCCGATGAGCATGCTGACGATGAAGCTTGGCATCGAACGGTTGCTGGCAGAGAAGGTACCTGAGTTGAAAGGCGCCGAAGCCGTCTTTGTCGACGACTTCGAGTGGCCGGATGCGGAGACCGAGGAGTAGGCCGGCGCACCAGCTGTGATATAGTGGGGCGTCGGCAGCGGACGGCTCGCTAGGACACCGTCGGAGACCCCGCCATGACAGAACGAACCTCGCAGCGCACGGAGCGCGGGACAGCGTCCGATCGCGAATCCCGCCGTGGGCTCGCGCTGCTGTTTCCAGGCCAGGGCTCTCAACGCGTGGGCATGGGCCAGCGCGTCGCTGAGATTTCGGAGGCGGCGCGACAGGTGTTCGCCCAGGCCGATGAGGTGCTCGGCGTTCGCATCTCGCGGCTCTGCTTCGAGGGCTCTCGCGAGGAGCTGGAGGAGACGGAAAATGCCCAGCCCGCCATTCTCACCACCAGCCTTGCCTACCTGGCCTACCTGCGAGAGCAGCTGGGCGAAATGGGGCGGCGGCTGCGGCCCTCGTTCATGGTCGGCCACAGCCTGGGCCAGTACACGGCCGCCGTCGCGTCCGGCGCGCTCGACTTCAGCGACGGGCTGCGGCTCGTAAGGGAACGCGGCCGCATGATGGCCGATTGGGCTCGCAACCGGCCCGGCGGCTTGGCCTCCGTCCTGGGACTCGACGAGCGTTCGGTAGACGCGGTCTGCCGCGAGGCGTCTCCCGAGGGAAAGGTTGGCGTAGCGGTGCTCAACACGCCCGGCCAGACCGTGATCGCCGGAGAGGAAGACGCGTTGGAGCAGGCGATGGCGCTCGCCCGCGCCCGCGGCGGCCGCGTGATGCGCCTGCCGATTAGCGTGCCCAGTCACATCCCGCTCATGCGCGACGTCGCCCGTGAGCTCGCAAAGTTCATCGAGACGCTGCCGTTCCGCGAGCCTGAGACCCCGCTCGTCTCGAACGTCTCCGCGAAACTCCTGACCACGGCGGAAGAGCTGCGGGAGGAGCTCTCCGGCCAGATCTGCGTCGCTGTGCAGTGGGTGCGCTGCGTCGGTGAGATGGCGAATCAGAACGTCGTCGCCTTCGTCGAGGTCGGTCCCGGGCGCGCGCTCTCCAAGATGGTTCGCCGCATCGAGGGCGAGCGCGCCCAGACCTTCAGCGCGGAGGACGCCTCCTCGTCTGCCCTGCTGGCCCTGGCGGCCACCGTCCCGCTCGCCGTTCCTAAGCGAACGAGTGATACTGGTTCGGCCTCCACCACCGCGGAAGAGGCCGAGATCGCTCTGTGACCGCAGGCTATCCCCCGTTCTTTCAGCTGCCGGACCAGCAGCGCGCCGTGGTGACCGGCCTGGGCGTCGTCTGCCCGGTGGGCAACGACACGAAGACGACGTGGGCCGCCCTCGCGGACGGCCGCTCAGGGATCGGCCACCTTACCAAGTTCGATCCGAGCGCGCTCGAGATCGACATCGCCGGCGAGGTGCGAGGCTTCCACCCGGAGGAGGCGATCCCGAGCAAGACGCTCCGGCGCATGGCGCTACCCGCGCAGTACGCGGTCGTCGCCGCGCAGGAAGCGACCGCGGACGCGGGATTCAGGATCGACGAGTCGAACGCAGACGAGGTGGGGGTGATCTTCGGGTCCGCAGGCGGCGGCTACTCCTTCATTCTCCAACAAGAGCACACGTTTCAGGAGCGTGGCGCGCGTCGCGTCAGCCCGTTCCTCATCTCGCACATGCTGCCGGACGCCGTCTCCGGCCATATCGCAATCCTCCTAGGCGCGCGGGGCCCGAACTTCTGCCCAACCTCCGCCTGCGCCACCGGCACCGTCGCCGTCGGCGAGGCGATGGAGACGATCCGGCGCGGCGATGCGACGGCCGTCATCTGCGGCGGCACGGACGAGCCGATCCTGCCCGTGTTGATGGCCGGCTTCCAAGCCTTGCGCGGCATGGCAAACGACCCTGACCCAACCAAGGCCTGCCGGCCGTTCGACGCCAACCGCGCCGGTTTCGTCATCGGCGAGGGCGCCGCGGCGCTCTTCGTGGAGAGCCTGGCGTCGGCGAAGGCGCGCGGTGCGCGCTGCTACGCGGAGGTCGTCGGGTACGGCTCTAGCAACGACGCCTTTGACATGGAGGCGACGCACGAATCCGGTCGCGGGCCGGCGCTCGCGATGGGTATGGCGGTTCGCAAGTCCGGCCTCCCCGTCGAGGAGTACGACTATGTGAACGCTCACGGCACCGGCACCCCGCTGAACGACCGCGTGGAGACGGCCGCAATCAAGGCAGTCTTCGGCGAACACGCCTACAAGCTCGCCGTCAGCTCCACGAAGTCGATGGTCGGTCATCTCATGGGCGGCGCCGGTGCCCTAGAGGCGCTGGCGACGGTGAAGAGCGTGTGTGAAGGGCTGATCCCGCCCACGATCAACTATGAGACGCCCGACCCCGACTGTGACCTGGACTATGTGCCGAACGTCGCCCGGCGCCTGGAGCTACAGGCCGCGCTCTCCAACTCGGTCGGCCTAGGCGGCCACAACGCGACCGTGGCCTTCCACCGCCTGGACGCTTAGGCGCGGCCATGAGACGATTCCAACAGCGATGAGGAGGAACGCCGTGACGACGAAGCAAGATCTGATCGACGGCCTGCACATGATCGCACGCGAGGGCGAGCGCGTCACCGCGAGCTACGGGCCGGACGACTGGGCCTACGCAGTCCACGGCGAAGAGGGCGGTTGGTCGGTCAAGCAGCTCTTCTGCCATCTGGTTGGCACGGCGGAGGCGCTGCCGGGGATCGCCGGCGCGCTGTCGCAGGCGGAGGAGGGGCAGAACATCGCGGCGAACCTCGACATCGACGACTTCAACGCGCAGGGCGTCTCCGCGCGAGAGAAGATGAGCACGGCTGAGTTGATCCAAGCGCTCAAGGATGCATACGAGAAGGCGGCGGAGGCGGTGGAGGGTCTGCCGGACGCTCAGCTCGTCCAGCAGCGCCAGTTCGGCCAAGTAAAGGGTTCTGTCGCAGATCTGATTCAGACCTCCGTCGTTCTCCACGGCCTGTCGCACATCTACCACGCTCAGTCGCGGCCGCTGAACTAGCAGGGAGGGATCCGCGTGACGACGGCCGTCGGCGGGACAGCCAAGCGCTGGCACGTTAAGGATGCGCCCGAAGAGACGCCGGCCGGCCCCTGGCCACCGCTCATCGGGCGGCTGCTGGCGAACCGCGGCATCAGCACGGCCGAGCAGGCGCGCGACTTCCTCGATGGCTCTGCCGGCCCAACGTCACTCACGCTGCCAGACCTGGAGCCCGCCGCCGAACGGCTTGCCCAAGCGTGCAAGAAGGGCGAGACCGTCGCGGTCTACGGCGACTTCGACGTCGATGGCATCACGGCCGCCGCGCTTCTGACCGAGAGCCTCGGCGCGCTCGGCGCGCGGCCCGTCCCATACCTGCCCCACCGCGTGAGCGAGGGCTACGGCCTGAACACGAAGGCGATCGAGACGCTGCGCGGCCTCGGCGCGACGCTGCTGGTGACGGCCGACTGCGGCACCAGCTCGATCCACGAGGTGGCGTTCGCCCGCCGTCAGGGCATGGACGTGATGATCCTCGATCACCACACCGTACCGCCGCACCTGCCGCTGGGCAGCCTGATCGTCAACCCGAAGCGCGACGCCAACGTTACCGACGAACCGGCCGCCTGCGGCGTCGCCTACTACGTCCTGCGCGCGCTCTACGAGACGCTCGGTTCTGCCGCGGACGAGGCGTCGATGCTGGAGCTGGTGGCGCTTGGCACGGTCTGCGATCTGGCGCCGCTCGTCGGCGACAACCGTCGCCTCGTGCGCGAGGGGCTGGCCGCGCTCGGCAAGACGGCGCGGCCCGGCCTGCGTGCGCTGTTCGACGTCGCGGGCGTGGACCCGAATCGGGTGGACACCGAGACTATCGGCTACACGCTGGGCCCGCGGCTGAACGCGGCCGGCCGCATGGCGCACGCCCGCATCGCGTTCGACCTGCTGGTGTGCGACGAGGAGGAGCGCGCACGCGAGCTGGCGACCGAGATCGACGCGCTCAACCGCGAGCGGCAGGCAGCGACGGAGCGCGCGCGTGAGCTGGCCGGCGAGCTGCTTGCCGGCGAAGGAGACGCCCCGCTGCTGATGCTGGGCCACGAGGAGTTCCCGCTTGGCATCGTCGGGCTCGTCGCGGCGCGACTGGCGGACGCCTACCAGCGCCCGGCCGTCGTCTACACGCTCGGCGAACTGGAGAGCCGCGCCAGCGCCCGCAGCATCCGCGGCTTCGACATCACCGCGGCGCTGCGAGCCTGCCCGGACGGCACGTTCGTGCGCTTCGGCGGACACCGGATGGCGGCGGGCTTCACGGCGGAGAACGAGCGGCTGCCGGAGATCAAGGAGCGGCTGCTCGCAACCGCTGCGGAGCAGCTCGCGGGTCGGGATCTCACGCCGGCGATCGAGATCGATGCCGAGCTGCCGCTGTCGGCGCTGCGGGGCGAGGAGATCCGCTGGCTGGGCAGGCTGGCGCCCCACGGCATCGGCAATCCGGAGCCGGCGTTCCTCAGCCGGGGCGTGCTCGTCGCAGAGCTGCGAACCATCGGCAAGGACGGCGCGCACCTGCGGCTGAAGCTCCGCGACGGGCCGGTCGTGTGGCCCGCGATCGCGTTCCGTCAGGATGGCGGCGGTATCGCGGAGGGCGGCCGCGCTGACCTCGTCTACACGATCTCGGCGGAGCGGCGCTCGCGCGACGGACTGGAGCTGCGCGTGCTGGACCTGCGCCCGCCGGAGTAACTGCCGGGTCAGCAGACTGAAGTCCGCGGCTAGGGTCACCGTGAGCTTGTCGAAAGATCGAACGGCGCTCTGGGGGTTTGCAAAGGGTCTGGCTGAGCGCGCAAGAGATTCTTCCGGAGCCTGTCCTGAGCGACAGCGAAGGGCTCAGAATGACAGGCAAGATCAGTGTAATTCCGGCCGATTGGCGGTAGACTCGTTTCGATATGGCGAAACGAGGGCGGCCGCCGCACCCGGACATCCTTACGCCGCGTGAGTGGCAGGTGCTCGATCTCCTGCGCGAAGGGCTGAGCAACGAGCAGATCGCGCGTCGGCTGGAGGTCACCGAGCGCACGGCCAAGTGGCACGTCGCGGAGATCCTGAGCAAGCTGGGCGTCGGCAATCGCGAGGAGGCCGCCGCGTGGCAGCCGGAACGCCGATGGCCGCTCGCCGCGTTCGCGCCGCTCTTGATCTGGCGAAAGCTGGGCTGGGGCTGGCTGCCGGCGACGGCCGGTGGCGTGGCGATCGTCGCGGTTGCGGCGGGCCTCGGTCTGCTCGCGTGGGGGCTGGTGCGGACGGAGGGAGATGGTGGCGAACCGGCCCTGTCCGACGATCCGCCCGCAACTCTCGTGAGCCAGCCCGGCGTCTACCTCATCCGACCGGACGGCAGCGCGCTCCTGGCTCTGCTCGCGGCCGAGCCACTGGACGGCAGTTTTGCCTGGTCGCCTTCAGGCGACCGATTCGCGCTCGTGACAGGCAATGAAACGGAAGGGTTCGAGTTGTCGTTCGGATCCGCGAGTGACGGCAGTCTTGGCGCCGTCACGACCGTGCCAGGCCCTGTCGACGCGATCCATTGGGCGCACCAAGGAGATGTGGTGGCTATCAGCTTCCAAGGCCCGCGCGGTGTGGTCCTTGTCGATGTGGTGACAGGTGAGCAGACCGCGATCGATGATGCCATCACCTTTAAGGGCTGGTCGCACGATGGACGCTACTTCGTGGTGCAGCTCCCGCCGGCCACCAATGGCTTCGTTCAAGCGGCCGCTATCGTCGAGACGACCACGGGCGAACGGACCATGATTGCAGCCGAGGTTGGCAATGTGTACTGGTCGCCGACGGAGGACCGCCTGGCGTTCGACTACGTCGTCGTTCCTCAGAAGCCGCCGTACAACGCTTGGAAGAGGAGCGGCGTCGACGTGATCAACGCCGACGGAACAGGGCAACGGGCGATTCTGGCGGAGGAGAACGTTGGTTCATCGAGCTGGTCTCGCGTTCTCGGCTGGTCGCCTAACGGCACGCGTCTGCTCGTGCAAGACGCGTCCGACAACTACCGATTCCGCGTCTTCGATGTTGAGGATCCCGCCACGTCGGCTGATCTCGGTGTCGCCAATAAGGCGGATTGGGGAGCATGGCTGCCGGATGGCGAACGCGTCGTTGTGAGGCGAATCGACATCGTCGACCACGAAGAGTATGCGTACTTCGACATTTACCGATGGGACGGAACTCCGCTTCCACGGATACCGGCCGGCTTCTTCGCCAAGAGCTCAGCCGTCTCTCCGATTGGCGGCCGCGTTGCCTATACCACGACCCGCTGCCGCTACACGAATGTCGAGGACTTGTACGTGCGCGACCTCGCAGGTGGGCCCACGGCCGTGGTTGCCATAGCGGAGCAGGACCAGCGCTTATCGTTCCCAACCTGGTCGGCGGATGGCGTTTATCTCGCGTTCCATGCAAGCTCGGTTGCTCCCGGTCGCCTTGGTTGCAACGGAGACGTGTTTGTCGACCCGCACTCCCTCCTCCAGTAGGAGAGCTAGTCGCCCCGGCAGCCGCCCTAACCCTTGCCCCTCCTCCCCGCGCATGCCACACTCCAACTCGATAGCGAGCGGAGGAGGAGCGCGTGCTAAAGTCCCACTTCTGCGGCGAGCTGCGCAAGGAGCACATCGGCCAGCAGGTGACACTGGCCGGCTGGGTGCATCGCCGTCGCGACCACGGCGGCCTCGTCTTCATCGACCTGCGCGATAGCAAGGGGCTGGCGCAGGTCATCTTCCACCCGCAGGAGGCGCCGGAGGCGCACACTGCGGCGCGCGAGGTGCGCGGCGAGTTCGTCCTGCTCGTGCGGGGCGAGGTGGCGGCGCGCCAGCCCGGCACGGTGAACCCGAACCTGCCGACGGGCGAGATAGAAGTGCGCGCCCGCGAGGTGGAGGTGCTCAACCCGTCGAAGACGCCGCCCTTCCCGATCAACGAACGGACCGAGGTGGAGGAGCTGCTGCGCCTGCGCTATCGCTACCTCGACCTGCGCCGCGAGCACATGCAGCGCAACCTCTGGCTGCGCCACCGCGTCATCGCGTTCATCCGCCGCTTCCTGGGCGAGCGCGGCTTCATCGAGATCGAGACGCAGCTCCACACGAACAGCACCGCGGGGGGTGCGCGCGACTTCCTG
>JADFNZ010000044.1 GCA_022563135.1 Chloroflexota bacterium
AGCACGTCCTTGACGACGTCGTAGTCGCCGCGTGAGACGCCGGCGGAGGTAATGAGCATGTCCGCGTCCAGGCCCTCGCGGATCTTCGCGGTGAGCGCTTCTACGGTGTCCGTCGCGATGCCAAGCCGCTTG
This sequence comes from Chloroflexota bacterium, assembly GCA_022563135.1. Next base: position 133 of record JADFNZ010000044.1, read on the forward strand.
GGGATGCCGCCCGCCGCGCGCACCATCGCCGCGACGCTATAGGCATTGCTGTCGTAGATCTTGCCCGGCGCGTTCGGCTGACCGGGCTCGAGCAGCTCGTCCCCCGTGGAGAGGATGGCGACGACCGGGCGCCGGAACACGGGCACGCTCGCCAGCCCGAGCGAAGCGAGGACGCCGATGTGCGCCGGCCCCAGCGCCTCGCCCGCAGCCAGGACGGTGGCATCCCGCTTTACGTCCTCGCCGGCGCGCCGGATGTTCGCGCCGGGCCCGGCTGCCTTGAGAATCTGCACTTCTGCGGGCGCTCCCGCAGTGACGGATCCGCTCGCCGCCTTGGCCGACTCTTCATCCGTCTCCTCGAACGGCACGACGGTGTCTGCGCCGCGCGGGATGGGAGCGCCGGTCATGATGCGAACGGCTGTCCCTGGCGTCACCTCGCCGTCGTAGATGTAGCCCGCGGCCACCTCCCCGGTGACGCGCAGGCGCGCCGGGGAGGATTCGCTCGCGCTCTCCGTGTCCGCGGCGCGCACCGCATAGCCGTCCATCGCCGTGTTATCCAAGGGCGGGATATCGAAGGTGGCGACCACGTCCGTAGCCAGCACCTGGCCCATCGCGTCTAGGGCCGGCGTCTCTTCCGGCTGGAGGCGCTCGAAGTAGGAGAGGATGCGCTCGAGCGCTTCCTCCACGCTGATCATCGATTGGCTGACCATAGTTGTAGTATAAGACCGCTGCCGGGTGGGGGCGGTCTGGCTATCGGCGGAAAGCCCCGTGGTGGCTACCCCAGATTCACCGCGAGGCAGGTGGTGGTGCGTTGGACGCCCTCGACGCGCTGGATGCCATCGGTGATGCAGTTGCCCAGCTTGTCCAGATCGTCCGCTTCGAGCTGGACGACGACATCGTAGGGCCCGGTCACGGTATCGACCGTGGTGACGCGGGCGTCCGGATGCTGGAGCGCCTGCACCGCCTCACCGACGCTCTTCGCTTTGCCGACCTCTGCCTCGATCAAGATATATCCTCGAACGGCCATCGTGCTCTCCTCCTACCAAACTCGACGCCTGCTGTGGGACGATCGTAGCGCGGCGGCGAGCGGCGTTCAAGCGCGCTGTTGACCGCGCCCTGGACGTTTGATCATAATGCCTGTACATGACGACCGAAACGACCGATCTTGAGGAGCTCGCGGCCGCCGCGCGGAGCGAACTATCGGAGGCGAACGATGAAGCGGCGCTGGAGAGCTGGCGCATCGTCTATCTTGGGCGCAAGGGGCGGCTGACGCATGTCCTGCGTGGCGTAGCCGGTCTCGCGGTGGATGAGCGCCGCCAGGTGGGAGCGGCGGCGAACCGTCTGAAGGCGGAGCTGGAGTCGTCATTGGAGGAGCGGCGGCGCGCGCTCGCGCACGAACGTCTGGCGGCGACGGAAGAGGCGGGCCGGCTCGACGTGACGCTGCCCGGAAGGCCGAAGCGCATCGGCAGGCTTCATCCCGTCACCCAGACGCTGCGTCAGATGCTGGAGATCTTCAACGCGATGGGCTTCTCGACGATCGAGGGTCCGGAGGTCGAGACCGACTACTACAACTTCACCGCGCTCCGCATCCCGGAGGACCATCCGGCGCGCGACATGCAGGACACGCTCTGGCTGGACAACCAGGGCAGGGACGGCGGGCCGTTCCTGCTGCGCACCCACACGTCGCCCAATCAGGCGCGCTTCATGGAGCAGCACCAGCCGCCCATCCGCATATCGGTGCCCGGCAGGTGCTATCGACACGAAGCCACGGACGCCAGCCGCGAGTGGATGTTCACTCAGATCGAGCTGCTGGCAGTGGACGAAGGGATCAGCATGGCCGACCTGAAGGGAACGCTCTTCGAGTTCGCCAAGCGGATGTTTGGACAGGAACGCAAGGTGCGCTTCCGTTGCGATTACTTCCCGTTCGTAGAGCCCGGCGTGGACATGGCGATCGACTGCTTCCTCTGCGGGGGCGATGGCTGCCGGACGTGCCGGCAAAGCGGCTGGATCGAGGTGCTCGGCGCGGGGATGGTGCACCCTGAGATCCTCGGGAACATGGGCTACGACACAGAGCGGTATACAGGCTTCGCGGCCGGGATTGGAGCGGAGCGTATCTGCATGCTCCAGCACGGTATCGAAGATATTCGCAGCTTCTACGCCAACGAGCTGACCTTTCTGAAGCAGTTCTGACCGGCCGTGCGCGTCTCTCTCAAGTGGCTGTCTGAGTACGTAGAGGTAGCTCTCCCGCCGGAGGAGCTGGCCCACAAGCTCACCATGGCCGGCCTCGAAGTGGACGCGATCGACCTGGTCGGCGCCGACTGGGACGAGGCGCTCATCACGGTGGGGCAGGTGGCCGCAGTCGATCCGCACCCGAACGCCGATCGCCTGACGCTCGCCACGGTTGACCTGGGCGACGGCGAGCGAATGACCGTGGTCTGCGGCGCGCCGAACGTGGCGCCTGACCAGAAGATCGCCTTCGCCCGCGCCGGCGCCCGCCTGATCGACGCTCGCAGCGGCAAGGCCGCCGTCCTGAAGCCGGCGACGATCCGCGGCGTCGAGTCCGCCGGCATGGTCTGCTCCGAGAAAGAGCTCGGCCTCTCCGAGGAGCATGAGGGCATCCTCGTGCTGCCGGACGACGCCGCGGTCGGCACGCCCTTGGCTCGCCTTCTGGGAGACACGATCCTCGATCTCGACCTGACGCCCAACCGGCCGGATTGGCTCTCGATGGTCGGCATCGCGTGGGAGGTCGCCGCGCTGACGGGAGGCACGGTGCGCGAGCCGGGCCATACGTATGAGGAGCTGGACGAACCGGCCTCGGAGAAGGGGGCCGTTGAGATCGCCGACCGGGACCTCTGCTCGCGCTACGTCGCGACGCTGATCGAGGGCGTGCGGATCGAGCCGTCACCGCGCTGGCTGCAGGAGAGGCTCATCGCCGGCGGGATGCGCCCGATCAATACGGTAGTGGACATAACGAACTACGTGATGCTGGAGCTGGGCCAGCCGCTCCACCCGTTCGACTTCGCGAAATTACGGGGCGGGAAGATCGTCGTCCGTCGCGCTCGGCCGGGCGAACGGCTCGTCACGCTGGACGGCGTGGACCGGAGCCTGACCGAAGAGACCCTGATGATCTGCGACGGTGAGGGGCCGGTGGCGATCGCAGGCGTCATGGGTGGGCTCGATTCGGATGTGACGGAAGCGACGGAGACGATCCTACTCGAATCTGCGACGTTCCAGCCGGCGAATATCCGCCGCACGGCCGCGAGGCTGAAGAGCCGGACGGAGGCGTCGCTGCGGTTCGAGAAAGGACTCAGCGCGGAGCTGGCGATGGTAGCGTCGCAGCGGGCGACGAAGCTGCTCGTGGAGATCGCTGGCGGCCGGGCGCTGCACGGCTGCCTCGACGCGTATCCTGAGCCGGAGCGAGAGGTGCGCATTGACGTGGCGCGAAAGCGCCTTCAGCAGGTCCTGGGCGTCGACCTGCCTACCTCACAGGTGCGGTCGACGCTCGCGTCGCTGGGCTTTGGCTGCCACTGGGAGCCGCCGGAGCAGTACCAGGTCCGCGTGCCGTACTGGCGGACGGATGTGCGCATCGCGGATGACGTGGCGGAGGAGGTCGCCCGCATCGTAGGATACGATGCGATCCCCACGAAAGGGCTGGGCGGCGAGGTGCCCGCGGCCACTCCACAGCCGCTGCGCGAGCTACGCGAAGGCCTGCGCGATGCGCTGGTAGCGGCGGGCATGCAAGAGGTGATCAACTACTCGCTCACGACGATGGAGGCGCTCCAGCGTGTCGTGTCGCCGCAAGATCTGGCGACGTACCCACCTCTGCGCGTGGTGAATCCGGTAAGCGGCGACTATGAATATCTGCGTCCGGTGTTGCGGGCCAGCGTCCTCGAGACGCTCGCCGGGAACGTGCGTCAGAGCGAAGGGGAGATCGCGCTCTTTGAGGCGGCTCGAGCCTATCTCCCGGACGCCGGCGGGCCGCCGGACGAGCAGGAGCACATCGTGGGCGTGGTGACCGGCCGCCGCGAGGACCGCTGGGGCCGTCCCTCCGACGAGCCTGTCGATTTCTATGACGCGAAGGGCTACGTGGAGGCGGCGCTCCTCTCGCAGGGCCTGGAGGCTTCATTCCAGAGCGCGACCGCCTTCGGCCTCGTACCGGGGAGGACGGCTGAGCTGCTGGTCGGCGACCAGCGGGCGGGCGTGATCGGTCAGGTGCAGCCTTCGGTAGCGGAGGCCTTCGGCAACAATCAGGACGTTTACCTGTTCGAGCTCGTGGTCGACCAGCTCCTGCCTGCGCACGGCGTAGGCCGCACATACGAACCGGCGTCTCGCTTCCCAGCGGTCGTGCAGGACATCGCGCTCGTCGTGGACGTCCAGCTCCCCGCGGAGGACGTGCGGAAGATCATCGAGCAGCATCAGCTTGTGCGCAGCGCTCGCGTCTTCGACGTCTACACGGGAGACCGCGTCGCCGCGGAGAAGAAGTCGCTCGCCTTCTCCATCACGTACCAGTCGCCCGATCAGACGTTGACGGACGAACAGGCGGCGAAGGCTCAGGAAGCGATCTTGAAACGGCTGAAGCAGGAGTTCGGCGCGGAGCTGCGCGGAAGCTCCACCGGATGAGCCCGCCGGACGCCCGGCGTCCGCTCACGATCGCCCATCGCGCCGGGAACGATCTGGCGGCGCTGGCGGAGTCCTTCGCCGCCGGGGTCGACTATGCGGAGGCGGACGTGTGGCTCTATCGCGGCCGGCTGGAAGTGCGCCACGATAAGACCGCTGGCCCGCTACCGTTTCTCTGGGAGCGCTGGTCGCTGAAGCCCGCCTGGACGCCGCGCCTCCTCCTGCGCGAGGTGCTGGCTGAGGCCGCGGGCAAGGGCCGCCTGTTCATCGATCTCAAGGGTCAGGCGGATGCGCTCGTGAAGAAGGTAGCCGCGGCAGTGAGCGCGAGCGGAGCGGAGGAGAGCGTCGCCTTCAGCACGCCGGAGTGGTCGCATCTGGATCGCATCGCGAAGCTCCTGCCACAGGCGCCGCTGTTCTACACGATCGGCTCGCTCGCGCGGTTGGAGGAGCGACGCCCCCGGCTCCAGCAGGGCGCGATCACGGCGCTCTCCGTGCAGAGCCGGATCCTGACGGCGGAGCTCGTCTCCGAGTTCCGCGAGATGGGAGTAAACACGATCGTGACGTGGGGCATAGAGACCGCGGACGACGCTCAACGCGTGCTCGAGTGGGGTGTCAGTGGAGTGACGAGCAGGAACCTCTCGCTGCTCGTTTCCCTGCACGCGGACGAAGTTCCGCGAGACTGAGGCGCGGGCGTAGAACGCCGCAGTTGCGCGAGATGGCTGGTCAGCTTGCGAGTGCGGCTTTTGCCTGTTCGGCGATGGCGGAGAAGGCCGCCGTGTCGCGGACGGCCAGATCGGCCAGGATCTTGCGATCGATCGCGACGCCGGCCTTCGATAGCCCGTTGATCAGCCGTCCGTAGGTGATCCCCTGCAGCCTGGCCGCGGCGTTAATCCTCGTGATCCAGAGGCGCCGGAACTGCCCTTTGCGGTCGCGGCGGTCGCGGTACGCGTAATCGAGCGCGTGGAGGACGGACTCGTTGGCGCGGCGAAACGACTTGTGGCGCGTACCACGATGGCCCTTCGCCAACGCGAGGATCTTCTTGTGGCGGCGGTGTGCGGTGACGCCACGCTTAACGCGACTCATGACTCTTGCTCCTTAGCGTCCGTAGGGTAATAGCCGGCGCATGCGGCGTTTCAGGCTCGGATGCAGCACCAGCATCTCGTCGAACTGTGCCTTGGCGCGGCGAGACTTCTTCCGCCGGTAGTTGTTTAGGTTGCCTTTTCGGCGCAACAGCTTGCCGGTGCCTGTGAATCCCAGGCGAGCGCGCGCGCCTTTGTGCGTCTTTTGCTTTGGCATGCTATCCGTCCGATGCCGCTTTGACTTCAGGGGCCGCCGGCTTCTTGGGCGTGGAGCTCTGCTGACGGGCCTTACCTGGACCCAGGATCATGTTCATGAACCTGCCTTCCATCGTTGGAGGCTTCTCCACAACAGCGACGTCTTCCAGCTCCTCTAAGGCGCGGTTCAGCAGACCGCGTCCGATCTCAGGGTGGACGATTTCACGGCCGCGGAACATCACCGAGAGCTTTACCTTGCTGCCGCCTTTCAGGAAGCGCTCCGCTCGGCGCAGCTTCATGTTGAGATCGTGGTCGCCGATCTTCACCTTGAACCGCACCTCGCGCAACTCGCCGTGGTGCTGGTGCTTGCTGCCGCGGTCCTTTTTCGCCTGATCATACTTGTACTTTCCGTAGTCCAGGATGCGACATACCGGTGGTACAGCGCCGGGAGCGACCTCGACAAGATCGAGGTCCCGCTCGCGGGCGGCCGCGATGGCGTCGCCCAACTGCAGGACGCCAAGACGTTCACCGGCATCCCCAATGACCAGGACTTCGCGAGCGCGAATGCGCTGGTTGGTGCGGAGTTCGCGAGCTATGCTCGGACCCTCGTGAAGAAGCGCTGTAACGTCATGCTTTCAGAGCGTAACTATATCGAACCAGAACCGAGGCCGTCAATGGGGGAAAGCTTCTAGAGAACGACGAGCAGCGGCGTTCCTTGGTCGACCCGCTGCCCGACAGAGACGTACACCGCCTTCACCGTGCCGCCGCGCCGCGCATGGAGGTCGTTCTGCATTTTCATCGCCTCGATCGTAATCACCACCTGCCCGGCCTCCACCTCGTCGCCGGGCTGGACCAGAATCTCCAGCACGACTCCGGACATTGGCGAAGTGAGCACCCACTCGCCGCCCTCCGTCTCGGCCTCGACGTCGGCCGGGCCGCCCGCCCGGCGGCCGCGCCCGGCGCCGGGTGTGGTGACGGCGTAGAGGCGAGCGCCGATCAGGATGTGATAGCCGCGCGGGTTTTCTTCGGCGAAGACGTCGTACGGCTTATGGTCGAGCAGCAGGGAGTAGCGGGCCGTTTCGCCCACGCGTTCGAGCTCGAGCGGATACCAGTCGTCGCCCAAGCGTACGCGGAAACTTCCGTCGTGCTCCTCTACCTCTAGCTCGTGCTCCTGGTCAGCCAACTTCAGACGATAGGTTGAGGCCATGGCTCTCCTATGCGCAGCCGTGGATGCCGCCCACATCCAGAGCCGCGACGCCGCTGCTCAGCGCGGCGGCGTTCGTCGGTGTACTGCTGTTCTGCATCGTCCCGTTCCCCAACTGACCGAAGCCGTTGTCGCCCCCGCAGCTCGCGTCCCCCGCCGTGGTGGTCGAGCAGGTGTAGCCGGTTCCCGACCGAACCGAGGCGGTGCCGGTGCCGGAAACCGGGGGCGGCCGCGGCCACGTGACCAGCGCGAGGAAGGTCGCACGCGAGGCCAAAGCGATGAGCACGACCAGGTTGGTACGGAGATGCTCGTTCATCCGGAGAAATGATGATCGGCTAGCGCCCATGCCAGCCGCGCCTCTCAGACAGACGCCGCCCTTCGACGAGGCGGTCGCGACCCGCCGACAGCCAGCCACCGCCTCCGGCGGAGGATTCCAGGACGAGCGGCTGCCGCTTCTTCAGGTGCGTCAATACCGCGGCCACCAAGAGCGCGACCTGCTCGTCCGGATGGCCGTCCGGGGAGTCCATCTCAAACGACTCTTCGAGGAATGCCGTATGCACGTCCCCCTTAAGGAAGCGCTTGTCGGTGAGCAGCTGGAGATGGAACGGGATGTTGCTCTGGATGCCGACGATGACGTACTCGCGCAGCGCGCGCAGCATCCGCTGGATAGCGGCCTCCCGCGTCGGCCCCCAGCAGATCAGCTTGGCGAGCAACGGGTCGTAGTGATACGGGATCTCCACGCCGCTGTAGAGCGAGCTATCGACGCGCACGTCCGGCCCGCCGGGCTCCTCCACACAATCCACCCGGCCAAGCGACGGCATGAAGTTGTTGTAGGGGTCCTCGGCGGAGATGCGGCACTCGATCGCGTGCCCGCTTGGGTGGATGTCCTCCTGCCGGTAGGGGAGCGCCTCTCCGGCGGCGACGCGGATCTGGTCGGCCACGAGATCGAGGCGGGTGACGAGTTCCGTCACCGGATGCTCGACCTGGAGACGCGCGTTCACCTCCAGGAAGTAAAAGTTGCCTTTCTTATCGAGGAGGAACTCGACCGTACCCGCGTTCTCGTAGTGGGCGGCCTTCGCGGCTGCGACCGCCGCTGCCAACATCTGGTTGCGCAGCTCAGGCCCGACGGCGATGGAGGGTGACTCCTCGACCAGCTTCTGGTGCCGCCGCTGGATCGAGCACTCGCGCTCGCCCAGGGCCACCGTGTTGCCGTGGCTGTCGGCCATGATCTGCACCTCAACGTGGCGGACTGGAGAGAGGTATTTCTCCACGTAGACACCGCCGTGCCCGAAGGCGGCCTCCGCCTCACTGGATGCCACGCGCAGCGCATCCTCGAGCTCCTTCGCATTTGTCACGACGCGAATGCCCTTGCCGCCGCCGCCGGCCGTAGCCTTGATCAGCACGGGATAGCCGATCTTCTTGGCGATCTTCTTTGCCTCGCCGGGCCCCACTTCACCGTCAGCGCCCGGGACGACGGGGACGCCTGCCTCGCGCATACGCTGTCGCGCGATCACCTTGTCGCCCAACACACGCATCGCCTCCGGCGGCGGGCCGATGAACGTAACGTCGGCGTCAGCGCACTCCTGCGCGAAATCGGCGTTCTCTGAGAGGAAGCCGTAGCCGGGGTGGAGAGCGTCCGCGCCAGCCTCCTTCGCCACCTCGAGCAGCTTGGGGATGTTGAGATAACTCTCTTTCGGCGGGCCGGCGCCCAGCAGGTACGCCTCGTCGGCGTAGCGCACGTGGAGCGCGTTGCGGTCGACGTCTGAGTACACGGCGACCGTGGCGATACCGAGCTCTCGGCAGGTTCGCATCACCCGCAGGGCGATTTCGCCTCGGTTCGCTATCAGAATCTTCTTGAACACAGCGTGACTCGCGTCAAGGAAGGTAGCACGGGCCAAGCGGGAGCAGCAAGTGCCGTGCTATTCCGGCGATGCGTCCGCGTCGGGGGCGCGCAGGCCCGACACGCGACTCACAGGCAGTACGAAGAGGATGCCCTTGCCCGGCTCGGAGAGGTCGCCCATCAACTCCTCCGTCCGCTCTACGATCAGGTCAACGATCTCGTCCGGTACCACCGAGAAGATGGTTGTGCGCGGCACATCGTCGGCTTGGAGCAGATCGCGTACCGTAGGCATCATCGGCAGGTCATCGCGGTAGCCCTGCTCCTTCAGATTGCGTGTCCCCAGCCCTTCGAGGACCGTAATTGCCGGCGCGCCGGCGTCGTGCCAGACGGCCAGGATGTCGGTGAACTGGCTCGTGTCATGCAGTACAAGGAAGACCATGCTAGGCATATTCTGCCTCCTTCTCTTCAGCGAAGACGATCTTGAGCAGGACGGGTGTGACGAGCGTGGTCACGAGCACCATCAGCACCATGACCGAGAAGAGGTTCTGATCCACGAGCCCCTGCGCGAGACCCACGCTTGCGACGATCAGCCCGACCTCACCGCGAGAGATCATGCCGGTACCGATCTGCACAGAGCTGCGGATGTCCTCGCCAGCCAGGCGCGCGCCCAGGCCGGAGCCGATCACCTTCGAGACGACCGCGATCACGGAGATCACGGCGAGCAGAACTATATCCGAGACCTCGAAGCCGCCGGCATCGGCGGAGAGGCCGACCCCGACGAAGAAGATCGGCACAAAGAAGCCGTAGGCGATGGTGCGCATCTTCTCATCGATGACGCGGTGGACATTCGTTCGCCGCAGCAACAACCCTGCCATAAACGCCCCGGTGATAAGGGCAACCCCGCCCACCTCTTCGGCGAACCAGGAGTAGACCAGCATCACCACGATCGCCGTTACCAGGACACCTTCGCTCATTGGGGCGTTGGCCGACCAGCTCGCGAGTCTCGGCACCACGAGCAACCCGACGATGGTCGCGGCGGCGAAAAAGAGCGCGACGCGGCCGACGATGGTCAGGACTTCGGTGACGCCGCCTCCGCCGTCGCCCGTGTCGACGGCGAACGCAACGAAGAACGAGAGCACCAGGATGACGAGCACGTCGTCGATCACCGCAGCGGCCAGGATCGAGATCCCCTGGCGCTTCTGCAACACGCCGATCTCCATGAGCGTGCGTGCGGAGATGCTGACGCTGGTCGCGGACAGAATGATGCCGACGAAGATCGCCTCTTTCGCCTCGAAGCCGAACGGGAGGGCGCCGAGAGAGCCAAAGACGAGCGGGAAGATGACGCCCATTGTGCCGGCGAGGATGGCGACCTTGCGCACCTTGGCCACTTCCGACAGGTCCGTCTCAAGGCCGGCGAGGAACATCAGGAAGACGACGCCCAACTCCTTGAGCAGCAGGACGGTCTCCTCCAGGTGCGCTTCCTCGAGGAACTCCCTGCCGAACATATCGAGCAGGGACGGGCCGAGGATGACACCGACCGCCAGCTCGCCGAGGACCGCCGGCTGCCCGAACCGGATCGCGAGGATGCCGGCGCCCTTCGCCGCGACGAGGACGATGGCGAGGGCGATCAGCAGTTCGAGGACGGGCAGCTCTTCCATGGGCGCGGCTGCCGGCTACCCTAGCGGCCCGGCATGAGATGGAGCGTCATCCCACGTCCTCGGTGTCGGGTGCGTGTGCACGTCACCATCATCAGGAAGAGGCGGGCTTGCGTCAATCTAGCGGCGAGCGCCAGCCGTGAACGCCGGCTCTGCTTTCAAGGTCGCTAGCACCTACTGGTGACCTCATCCTTCAGCCGGTCGATGAGCTGGAAGAGCGGCAGCGCACCGAGGTTCGAGCCGTCGCGCTGGCGGACGGCGACGGCCTTCGCCTCCTGCTCGCGGTCGCCGACGACGAGCATGTAGGGCACCTTCAGCATCTGGGCGTCACGAATCTTCGCCTGCATCCGCTCACCGCGATCGTCGACCTCGACCCGCAGGCCCTCGGCGCGCAAGTTTTCGGCTACCTGATGGGCGTACTCTGCATGGCGGTCGGCGATGGGAATGATGGTGGCCTGCACTGGCGCGAGCCAGAGCGGGAAGGCGCCGCCGTACAGCTCGATCAGATAGGCCACTATCCGCTCCATGGTGCTGATAACGCCTCGATGGATGATCACAGGCCGGTGCTCCGCGCCGTCCTCGCCAATGTACTTTAGGTCGAACTGGGTAGGCAGGTGGAAGTCGATCTGGACCGTGGAGAATGTCTCTTCCCGGCCCATGGTGTCGCGTAGCTGGATGTCCAGCTTGGGGCCGTAGAAGGCGGCCTCGCCACGCGCTTCCGTGTAGGCTAGATCGAGATCGTTGAGCGCTTCGCGCAAGACATCTTCGGCCATGTCCCACATTTCGTCGTTAGGAGCGTACTTCTCTTGATCATCCGGGTCGCGCAAGGAGAGTTGGTAGGAGTACTCCGTGATGCCTAACGTCTCGTAGGCCCGTTCGACCAGCCGCATGACGTTGGAGAACTCGGCCTTCACCTGCTCCGGCGTGCAGAAGATGTGGGCGTCATTCAGCGTCATGGCGCGGACGCGGCTCAAGCCGCCGACGACGCCCGACCGCTCGTACCGGTACATCGTGCCGAGCTC
>JADFNZ010000045.1 GCA_022563135.1 Chloroflexota bacterium
GTCGGCCAGGCGTTGACGCCGTAGATCGACCAGATGATGAAGTCGGGATCGTTCACGACCGGGTGCTTGAGCCCGTAGCGAAGGAGCGATTGCCGGACGCTCTGGTCCTCCTGCTCGCGGTCGTACTTGCCGGAGTGCACGCCGATGATGACCAGCTCATCGGCGAACTCCTCCTCGAGCCGGTCGAGGTCAGGGATGATCTGCTGGCAGTTGATGCAGCCGGAGGTCCAGAAGTCCAGCAGGACGACCTTTCCCTGCAACCCAGCCAGCGACAGCGGCTCGCTCACGTTGAACCACGTGTGGCCGCCCGGAAACTCCGGCGCCGGCACGGAACCTTCGACGCGCGGGTCCCCGGCCGTACCGCCGTCGCGACCAGCCGAGCTGGTCGAAAGCGGCGAATCGCCGCCGCCGCAGGCCGCGGCGATGAAGGCGGCGAGCACCACGAGGCTCAACCAGGCAGGCGCGGGCAGGTGAATGCGGCGGAACTGTTGCGAGATAGCACCCTCCTTTACCGAAAGGTAATCATCCCTTGACGTCAAGTGGGCCTATCTCTGATGCAGGCAGGCGTTGCACGACGGTAGCGTGAGCCTGCAATTTATTTCTGTCCTAACAAAGGCAGTGATACGTAGGTGTAAAAGTAACAACCCAGGCATATGTCTGGAACACCGTCCAACAAATTGAAGGCCATTAGTGCCAGTCCTACTCCGATCGCAATTGCTGGATCTACGAAAAATAATCCGACTGAACTAGCAGCGAAGATTAACCCCACTCTCACCGCAAATATTTTGGGAGCCTTGTCCATCGGCTTCGGCGTCATTCCAAGTCCACTAGTGACTTGGCGGCCCAGCCAGCCGATTGGACTGAGCTTGAGAGGGGTGAACACCCTCACAAAGTAGTCGCCCGCAACTACCAACATGAGTATGAATACGATCGTGGTTGACACCAAAAAAAGTACCGAGTACAACGCTATAATAACAGCCGTAATAACTGCGGAAGACCTCACAACATTCTTGTCGATCCGTTCAAATGACATTGGGCACGCTAACGATTTGATCCCCATTACTCATCCTCTCCTGTACGGAAATAAGGTGTCTCACGATCCACTTGGTAGTTCAAGTTGCCCTTCCCACGTCGGCTCCCGGATCTGAACCGGTAGCCCAGTGATGTGCATAAAATCGTTAGTACTCCAAGTTTCAAACACTATGGCGTTTGATAATAACGCTGTCGCTAAATGTATCAAATCATTGGGCTTCAACCCATGTTGGCGGGAGAGAGTGCGAGCATCAACAGCTACCGTACGCGTGTCAAGGGATAATTACCTTACGGAAACGGTGCTTCTCTACCGCGTCAGTGTACCGAACCGCTGCGAACGCAGCCTAGAGACCGCCGTCACATACCGGGCGTATCCAGATCGAGAGCGGTCAAAGCCCCACGTTGGGCGCGGCCTCTCCCGCCTCCTCGAGGCGGGAGAGCGCGAGGGCACGCAGTGTGGCCGGATCGCCCGGCGACGCCTCCGCGCCGGCCCGGACGAAGACATAGGTCACCCGGCTCACCGTCATCTTGGTCGCCGCCTCGATCCCGACGACGTAGAGCCCGGCCTGCAGCTCGTACTGCCGCAGCCGCTCCGGGATCGCCGCCTGCGGGACGTCGTCCGTCTTCCAGTCGACGATCTCGATACCATCCTCGGTATCGATGACTAGATCGACGAAACCTTCCAGGATCGTTTCGTCCCGCGGCACCGCGAACGGTACCTCGCGCAGGGCGCGGCCGGCGGCGCGCGCGCGACCCGCGGCATCGGACTGCAACGCCTGCCTGACAAGGCGGGCGACCTCGCCACTGCGATCAGGGATCGCTTCCGCCACGGCCTGCGCCCGCGCGAAGGCCTCGATGAGTTTGGTGTCCGCGTCCCACGGCAAGCTCTGGATCGCGGCGTGCACCGCGCGGCCGATGCGCGTCCCTCCCCGCCCGCGCGCCCAGGGCTCGCCTGCATCCGTGGCCTCCTGCTTCTTCTGTGGCCCAAGCGCCGTCGCGCTCGTGTAGCGCTGCCGCTGCGCCGACACGAGAAGCGCAGCCCGCCCCTCCTCGAAGCTCGACTCCGTGAGCCCATCCGGCGACTCGACTTCCAGGTCGGCGAACGGCGTCACCTGCACGCGCCCCAGCGGCGAGAGCTCCGGCCTCGGCTCCGCATGCTCTCTCGCCTGCGCCGCGATCAGCCGGTGCGCCCAGGACCGGGTAGCACGTTTCGAGTGGAAGAGCGAGACGACCAGGTGGTCGCGGGCGCGCGTGGCGGCGACATAGAGCATGCGCGCCGCCTCGGCCTCCGTATGCGCTTGTTCGAGTTTGGCGACGGCGTCGACGGGGCCTAGCTCGAAGCGAGAGCTCCGCGTCTTCGCCCCTATCGTGACGGCGATGCTCTCGGTGGTGTAGTCGACCCCATAGGTGGCCGCCCGGGACCCGGGGCTCGCGCCGAGGCCGGTCAGGAATACGATCGGGAACTCCAGCCCCTTGGCGCCGTGGATCGTGAGGACGCGCACGGCGTCCTCGTCGTCGTCCATGCCGCCGCCTTCCTGGTCGAGCATCGCCTCGCCCGCCCGCCGCTCCATCCAGCCGGCGAAGGAGCGCAGGCTCTCCGGGCCGTTATCCTCGAACGCTCGCGCCTGCTCCACCATGTAGCGGACGCGCCGGAAGCTGTTGCGGTCCGCCTGATCGAGCACGCCGATCTCCACCAGGCCGCGCTCCGCGGCGAATCGCTCCACCAGCGCGGCGAGCGACGTGTCGTGTCGCACACGGTGGTAGTCCCGCAGCGAGCGCAGCGCCTCTGCTACCGGCCCTTCGCGGCCGTCGAGATCGCGCGCCAGGTAGTTAAAGCGCCCTCCCGCCGCGCGGTAGCGAGCGAGGTCTACGTCCGAGCAGGCGAAGGCCGGGCTCCTCAGCGCGCCGACGACCGCCACCTCGTCCGCCGGATCGTCGATTGCCGTCAGGCAGTTGATCAGGTCGCGGATCTCCTGCGTCCGATAGAGCAGACTCCCCCCTTCGACCCGGAACGCGATACCCGCAGCGGCGAACGCCCGCTCCAGCGGAGCGAGAATCGAGCGCGTGGGGATCAGCACTGCGATGTCACCGAGGCGGGCCGGACGAACCGCGCCGTCTCGATCGCGCACCTGCCAGCCCTCCTCCAGCACAGCCTGACACTGGCGGGCGACCGTTCTGGCGTCCAGCCAGCGCACCTCGCGCGCCGGGAGCGGCATCTCGCCGCCGAACCACGCCACGCCCGGGCCGGCGAGCTGGTCGTCGCGCTCGGGATAGATAGGCTGGTACGGCGGCTGCACCGCCGGCTGGTCCCCCGCGCCGATCAGATTCGGGAACACGGTGTTGACCCATTCGAGCACTGCCTGGCGGGAGCGACGGTTCAAGGCCAGCGTCGGGAAGGCGCCACCTTGCTCTTCGATCAGGCCGCGTGTGCGCGAATAGATCGCCATGTCTGCGCCGCGAAACCGATAGATCGACTGCTTCGGATCGCCCACCAGGAAGAGCCGCCCCTGCTCCAGCCGCCCGCTCTCCGGATCCGTGGCGAACGCCAGGGCGATCTCCACCTGGCGGGAGTCCGTGTCCTGAAACTCATCGATGAGCAGAGCGTCGTAGCGGTCGCGAAGCGTCCGCACGGCCTGCGCGTTCGTTTGCAGCAGCTCCTGCAGGCGCAGGATCAGGTCGTCGAAGGTGAGCGCCCCCTCTCGGCCGCGCGCCTGAATATCCTCGCGCACGAACCGCGCGATCAGCGGAAGCAGGTCTGCGAGCGCGGCGGACCGGCAGCCCGCCAGCGTCTCCACGAGCTGCGCGGCGATGCCACCGGCCGTCTCGCGCACGCGGTTGGCCTCATCCTTCCCGCCCCAGTCATCCTGCCGGCCGACGCTGAATTTCCTGCCGATCACGCTCGCCCCTGCGGCGAGCACGGCCTCCCGATCCGCGCCCTCCTTCGCCAGCCGGCGCACCAGCGACAGCAGCTCCTCCACTCGCAACCGCAGCCTGTCTCCCGGCGGCGCATCCGCGGCCGGGATCGCCTCGAGCGCCTGCTGCGCCTGGGCGAGGTCCGGCCAGTCCGGCGGCGCTGATTCGAGCGGCCCGCGCTCGATCAGCGCGAGGTGCTGGGCCGCGCCGGCGAGCTCGCGGGCGAGCTTTTCGATATCGCGCGTGGTGAGTCCGAGCGCCAGCGCCCGGTCGATGGCCGCGACAGCGTCCGCGTCCGCCGCCAGCCCTTCCAAATACATGCGCCACCGTTCTTGGAGCCGCCGCTCCGCCTGCAACTCATCGAGGACGCGAAACGCCGGGTCGATGCCCCCCTCGGCGGCGAAAAAGCGCAGGAGACCCAGCGCGAAGCCGTGAATCGTAGAGATCTGCGCCCGATCGAGCGAGGCGAGCGCGGCCTGAACGAGCTCCTGCTGCTCAGGTGACTCCACGTCCGCTTCCTCAAGACCTGCGCGCACGCGGTCGCGCAGCTCAGCCGCCGCCTTCTCCGTGAACGTGATGGCGACGATGCGGTCGATCGGCCGGCCGGCGAGCACCAGCGCGAGAAACCGGTCGACGAGCGCGCGCGTCTTGCCGGTGCCAGCGCCCGCCTCCACGAACAGCGTCTGATCGAGGGCGGTGCGAATGACCGCTCGCTGCTGCTCGTCTCTCCGCTCCCCGATCGGCGTCGGCTCGCTCATGGCGTGCGCTCCCCGCGCGCCACGGCCGCGACGCGGAGCCAGTGCGCCAGGTCGCGGTTCTCGCTGTCGCCCAGCTTCTCCGCCAGCTCGTCGTCCCGGCGTCGCGAGCAGATGCGATCGAAGTCGCAGAACTTGCAGTTCTCGTAGCCGCCGTAGAACTCATCCTCCGGGCCGGAGACGGCGGGAAACGCGCCCCCTCGCACACCCTGCACGATCGCGGCGACGGTCCCCTCGAACAGCTCCTGGAGCTCCGGCGTGGGTTCATACTCAATAAAGGAGAACTCCCCCTTGGGCGTGATGAACCAGTACGCCGCGTGCACCTCCTCAGCACCGCGCCCGGCCTCCACGTAGGTCGGTAGCTGGAGCTTCGTGCCCCCGACGAAGGGGTCGTCCTTGTCCGTGATCTTCTCGAACTCCTTCTTGCTCCCCGTCTTGTAGTCGATCACCCACGCGACCTTCCTGTCCGGCGTCCGGTCGATGCGGTCGACGACTCCACGCAGCGTCGCGCCGGCGATCGTCACCTCAGGGATATCAGCCTCGAACTTGGCTGGAACAGCGCCCGTCCGTCGTCGAAACGCCGTGTCCTCCTCCAGGAAGGCGGCCAGGTCAGCGCGGATCGTGCGCATCTCATGCTCGCTGTAGATAGCGAGCCCCGTCAGCCCGCGCCGCTTCGCTTCGTCAAGCTGCTCCTCAGCGAGACTGAGCAGCATCGTGCGGTCGTCGTCGTTCCAGGCCTCGCCGGGGGCGGGCCGGCCGCGCTCTTGCTGCTGCCGGAAGAACGCCTCCAGCACGCGGTGGATCAGGGTGCCGCGCGCCGCCGCGTCCATCAGCTCGCGCTCCTCCGGCTCATCCACTGTGTGCAGTCGCAGCAGCGAACGGCAGAGGTAACGAAAGCCGCAGACGGCATAGTGCTCCAGGGATGTCGGAGAGACCGCGGTCTGGAGCTCCAGCCACGACCGCTCGCCCAGGGTCGCCAGGTTGCCGTCCCACTCCGTGAAGCGCGTACCGCGACGGGAGCGCAGCATGGTAACGGGCCGCCAGCGTCCATGCCTTTCGTCCACTTGTCCTCCGCCCCGGCGCAGAGAGATGGCGTCGCGCAGGCGCAGCTCCGCCAGGCCGGCGATCGGGCCGGCGAGCTGTAGCGCCAGCGGTGACCGGCCGCGACGAAGCCAGCCCGCCGCAGGCCGCCGCCGCAGCTTCGAGGCAGTGGTCAGCTCCGCGTCCTTCCGGCGCGCGGCCTCCACCATCAGGTGGGACGGGTAGTACTCGCGGACTCCGCCGGGCTCATGCAGCGGCGAAGACCAGACGAGCGTCCCGGAGCCCGCGCTCGCCGCCGCCCGATGCGCGGCCGCCTTCGCCCGCTCCAACCTGAGCGCGGCGTCCTCGATGTAGGGGAGGCGGCGGCGAAGCTGCATCCAGGCGCTGTCCGCCACCAGGGCGTCGGCGCCGGGCCCGGCGGGCAGCGCGCCTTCGTACGCGCCGCAGAGGATCGTGTGCTGGAAGTGGAGCCCGCCGGCCAGCCGATAGTCGGCGACGAGCACGCCGTCGCCCAGGCTACGCTCGCGCGTGGTGGCCAGCTCCAGGTTCGCCCGGAGCGACTCCGTGAAGCCGCTCAGGCTGAACGTCCCGCGGACGGCGCCGACCGTGCCCAACTGATCGATCTCGTCCAGCACCTCGTCCATCGCCCGTGCGTCCCGATCGAAGTACTCTTCGACGACGCGCTTGAACGCCGCGACGAAGGTAGCCGCAGGCTGGTCCGCCAGCAGCGGCTCCAGGCGCGCCGCCAGCACCTCGACCGCCTCCCGCAGCGTGCCGGCCTGCTCACGTTCGAACTCGACCGCACGCACGCGCGCCTCGTTCTCGCGGGCGAGCCGGCTGCGCATCTGCTCCTCGCAGTCGGCGACGAACGCGCTCAGGCCGGCCGACCAGCGCTCCAGGCCATGGGTAATGCCCGCTTCGCGGGAGAGGCGGTCCCAAAACGAGGAGAGCGCCTGCACGTCCGCATCGCGGCCGGGCAGCCAAGGCCGCAGCGGCGCGACGCTCAGGAAGTCCATCACCGCCGTGCGCGAGAAATCGCGCGCGGGCAGCTCGGCGAAGGCGAGAACGCCCCGACCAGCCGGCGTATCGATCAGCGGGACGCCAGGGAGATAGACGGCGGGCAGACCGGCTGCGTCGAACGCCTCGCGGAGGAGCCGGCCGTAGCCCGCGGCGGCCCCGTGAAAGACGGCAACTTCGTGCCAGCCGACGCCCCGCTCCAGCGCGATGAGCACTTCGCGTACCACCTCGCCGGCCTCGCTCGCCGGGTCCGGCGCGAGCACGAACCGCACGTCAGGATCGCTAGGCGCCTCCTCCAGCTCCTGGTAGGCCGGCGCGGCGGCACGGAGCGCTTCGAGGAACGCGGCGCTTCCTGCCGAGTTCGCTCCCGGCGGCACGACGTAGATCGCGCCGAGCTCGCGGGCGGTCTGGCCGGGCTGCGAGCGCGCTGCTTCCGCCGCCGCTTCCAGCAGATCCTCATCGTCGTAGAACGCCGCCGTCTCCGAGCGAAACCGGCCGTAGAGCCTGACGATCTCGCCCAAGTGGCCGCCCTGCTCAGCCTGCGGGACCTCCTGCGGCCCGCGGACGCCACCTCGGCGCAGCCGCCGGAAGAGCTGGCGGAGCACGCGGGCGTATCCGGGGAGATCGCTGACCCGCGCGAACGCGCCCTGCGAATCGCGCGCGACTTCGCCCGCCAGGTAGTCGCCGATGGGCCGGGCCAGGGGCGCGCGGCCCTCCCCCGCCAGATGCCCAGCGCCGAGCAGCTCGGCGAGGCGCGGCAGCGTCTCGAATCGCACGCCGGCGAACGGCCCCAGCTCCGCGAGCCGTCTCCGTAGCTGGAGCCCCGCGATGTGCGACGGCACGACGACGGTGACCGGCGCGAGCGGGTCCGCGCTCCGCTCCCGGGCGATCGTCTCGAGGACAGCGTTGACATCAGGCATGATCCGCCCTCAGATACGGCTGGCTACGTGATGAGAGTTCGCTCGCTGCGTACGCAGCATAGGTTCGAGCTGCGCCGCTGTCAATCGCGAGGCTGGCGATGGTGTACACCCCAAAGTCGTCGCCGAGATGCTCGGCCGTGCCCGCATTAGCACCACGCTCGACCTCTACAGCCACGTGAAACCGACAATGCAACGGGAAGGGACGGAGGCGCTGGACGCCGTTCTGGACGGCGCGGACTGTCGGGCGGTTGTAGGCTGGTCGCAGCTAGGCACCTGGCGGTAGAATTAGGCTGTGAACAGGACCCCACCACAGACTGTCCGGAGCCAACTACGACGTGAATCTGGGTTCGGATGCGCTGCTCCTGATTGTGCAAATCCATACCTCTACTGGCATCATTTCGACCCGCCCTGGAGCGAGCGCGAACACCATGATCCGAGAGGGATGATAACACTGTGCGCTGAGCATCACGCCAAAGCCGACGCGGGCGCGTTCACGATAAAGCAGCTTCGCACGTTCAAGGAGCAGGCCCTTGGGCGGGCGGCGGATGTGAGGGGCCGGTTCGACTGGATGCGTCGCGAGCTTCTAGGGGTTGTCGGAGGAAACTTCTATATCGAGACGCCAGTCATTTTCAAGTTTCGAGGGCAACCGGTCATCTGGTTCGAACGAGATCGAGACGGGCATCTTCTGCTGAACGTCCGGATGCTTACCACTTCGAGCGAATCTCGCACAGAGATTGAAAATAACTTCTGGCTTAGCCAGGGCGACGTTTGCGACTTCGAGTGCCCGCCGTCTGGAAGGCTTCTGCGAGTCGCGTATCCGAACGGCGACTCGCTCCGAGTCGAGTTTTTCGAACTAGAATCAGCGGTTAAGGCCCAGGGTCGTTATCCCGATGCCATGCCCGACCGTTGGGGCATTTCCTTCCCTGTGACGGCGGTGGAAATCAACGAGAACGTAGCGGGAACAAGCATTCAGTTCGGCCCGCGAGAAACCACGATAGGCGGCGCGAAGCTCATAAACAACGTCTTTAGAAACTGTGGAGCCGCGATCAACCTGAATTAGGTGCCGGCCGCACTGCCAGGCCAGGCTAAACCGCGACAACTTGGTGAAGAGCTGCGATGGTGGCCAGCAGGCCCGCGTTGGCGCTTAGCTCAGTCCTTCCACGAATGACCGCCGCCGTTCGACCGGGTTGCTGTCACAGTTGCTGCCAGACCCCAGACCGGCAGGAATCGAGCCGGCGACCTGCAGTTGAGGAAACCGTTCCGCCCAGTCCATCGCCGTCCTCAGGCGTCCGCCCTGAATACGGACTTCAGGCGCAGCCACCCTGTTCGTCCACGGGCCGCGCTGTCATCCGCCTGGCCCGCTCGCGCTGACGCTGACCAGCCGCGGCCCCTCCAGCAGCCCCATCCGCAGGCCGGCCAGAACCGCAGACGTCCGGTCATTCACGTAGAGCTTTCTGAAGATGTGGCACACGTGCGTCTTGACGGTGCCGGTGGTCACGCCAAGCGCAGAGCCGATCTCCTTATTGGCCAGCCCCTGAGTCATGCACCCCAGGACCTCGAGCTCCCGACCGCTCAACGGCTGCCTCAGCGCCTCGCCACTTCCATCTGGGGAGGCAAACGCAACGTCCCGGCCGTCATCTCCTGTCAAAGACATGTCAGGCGCTGCTGTCAAGCGCTCGAAGAGTAAGCGCGCCAGGCGTGGGTCCAGCGCGCAGGCGCCGTCCAGAACGTCGTGGATGGCCGTCGTCAGGACCGCGGCAGGTGCGTCTCGAAGGAGGATCCCTCTGGCGCCGGCGCGGATCGAATCCATTAGGACCTCAACATCGTTTCCGTCTACTAGGACGATCACGATCGTGCTGGAGCTGGCCTGAACCGTCCGCCGCAGCGCATCCAGCAGCTCCGCAGTTCCTGCGTCGCGGTGTGCCGCGTGAGCCAAACCCATGAGCGTGACGTCTGGCAGCAGCTTCCTGCAGGCCTCGGGCAAATCCCGCGGCCTCTCAACCTCGCCAACGATCGTGAAGCCTCCATCGATCGTGAGCACATCTCGAATGCCTCGCCGAACGATCTCCGCGCTATCGGCGATGAGGATGCGAATCGAGTGGCTTCCTTGCCCGGTCAGATCCACTTCTTCCTCCTTCTCGGCTCAGTGCGCCAATCAGCCGCCGCCCGCAGTGCGGCAATGGTTAGGTCTTCAGCTCCATTCTCGACGCTGCTACCACGCACGCAATACCGGCTTTCGGGCGGTAGCATACCGGCGGGCTAAGTGAGGTGGCCGACGTGAGGTGGCCGGCTTCGGTATGGATCGGCCGCTCCGGAACTGACCCTCGTGTCGGCCCAGCAGATCCGCCCGATGGGCCGCTTCAGAACCAGCAGCGGGTGACACCCATTGTGCGGCTTCTGCAGGAATGCCGAGGAGACGTGCAGGCGTTGCGTCAGTCGATCAGGCCTTCGCGAATGGCCCGAGCACACGCCTCCGAACGAGACGACGTGCCAAGCTTCAGGAAGAGGCTGGTGAAGTGCTTCTGAACGGTGTGGGGGCTGATCCGAAGCTCCGCCCCGATCTGCTTGTTCGTCCGGCCGTTCGCCGCGAGCTGAAGTACCTCCAGCTCGCGGCCACTCAGGTCAGGCCGTTCTGCCCGGGCTGATTCCTGCTGCTGCCGTCCCGGTAGAGCCTGCTCCGCCAATGCGAGCGCCTGCTCGGCCGTCTCGCAGTCCCCGCGCTCTCTGAGAATGGTCAGAACCACCACTCCCTGTTCCGTCTCAAACGGACTCAAGATCAGCTCAACGGCGATCTCCGTGCCGTCCTTCCGGGCCGCGGAGACTTTGCGGCCTGTAGTGCGAACACAGGGCTGCTCAAGATACCGCGCCCTGTGCCGCCTGTGCTCGGACCAAAAGCGAGCCGGGATGAGCGCCTCGAGCTGGATGCCGACAAGTTCGCCTGGCGAATAGCCGAGCAGCTCGGCCGCCTTACCGTTTGCCAGGAGAACTCTGCCTCGCGAATCCACCGCGAGAACCGCATGCGCCGACGACGCGATAGCCTGCTCAGCAAGCGCTAGCTGCTCAGTTCCAAGAGCTGCTCTTCTGGCTAGAGCACCCTCAGACACGATCTTGCTCCGGGTGGCTCCCACGCCATGAGCTAGTCCACGTCACTGTCAGCCGCCTTCCAGATCACCTTCTCCGCCAGGTACGAAGCAGACCGAAGATACGCCAATCGACCACGTGTTTCTTACGCTTTGGCTCATCTGCCTATCTACATTAGCGGAACTTTGTCACCTGCACATCTCCTAATGGTTCGATCTCGGCTCATCCTTTTGGCAGATGTCGCGCGGCTGCGCTGAGCGCCCGAGGTGAGGATCAGACCACTCACAGGCTGCCGCGGGGAGAGAGCTTTGCAGCGTTCCGAATCACCGAGACCAGCTCCTCGGCCTGTCGGCCATCGGAGCCAAACGTAGCACCGCCGGCCACCACATCGACGGCTGTCGCCTTACGCAGCAGAGCGGCCAGATCGTCAGTTACGGCTGTCGTGATCCGTAGCGACAGGTCGTTTCGGCTTCGCTCGTCTACCGTCCTTGCGAGAATCGCAAGCTCGTTGTCGCTGAGCCTGGCCACTAGATCACCGAGGCGAATGATGCCGCCGATGATCTCCGTCACGAGCGGAAGCGCAGCAGCGGGAAACGACGGCGCGCGACCAGTCGATTGGCCGGCCACGCGGAAGCGCATCACGATCACGGAGAAGACGGTGTGATTGCGCTCGGCCTGCTCGCACTCCATCGCGACCAGATCACAGAGATATTCACGGCTGTGCAGGCCAGACTCTAGGCCGATCTCGTCGGCAGGCAGGCCCCGGCTCAACGACCATCGCACGCCCGTCTAGGAGTCGTTCAAGTTCAGATCAGGTACGGCCGCTCCTGGCCAGAGCACCACGCTCAATCGCTCCAGCGATCGCTGATCGGA
>JADFNZ010000046.1 GCA_022563135.1 Chloroflexota bacterium
TGCACCTGGTCCTGGAGCTGGCTCGTCCAATTGAAGCCGGCCGCGCCTTCGATGTGGCCCTCATCGTAGGCCGTGGTGTCGACGTCGACCTCGATCAGCTTCACGTTGCTCAGGTTGTCGGCCACCCACTGCGTCGTGACCAGAACTTCGTCTCGTGCGGTCATCTTCGTCCTCCTTGCAAATGGAATGTGCTGCGCGCCAATCCTCTGCGCGCGGCGAGCCTAGCCGCTGTGCGTGAGATCACACTGATGCGATGAAGTGGACCCCCCGTCCCTTTCGAAATATAGGAAAGCCAGCGGAAAAGGTCAACAGCCGGGTACGCCCGGGCCCGCCTACCACCAGACCTTGCCCTCGATGTCTTCCGTCAGCTCGTCGTAGTCTTTGCTCCAGAGCGAGGTGGAGAGGTATTTCCAGCCGCCGTCGGCGAGCAGCAGCACGACGTTGCCGCTATCGAGCCGCTCCGCCACGCGCTGCGCCGTGCGCAGGACGGCGCCGGCCGAGATGCCCGCGAAGATCCCCTCGGCCTCCGTCAGCTCCTTCGTTGCGGCGAACGAGGTGGGCGAATCGACGACGATCTTGCCGTCGAGGATCGATTCGTCCAGCACCGGCGGGATGAAGCCCTCGTCCAAGCTGCGCAGGCCCTGTACGAGATCGCCGGGGTGGGGCACGCAGGCGACGACCTTCAGGTCCGGCCGCTGCTCTTTCAGGTAGCGGCCGGCGCCCGTGAGCGTGCCGCCCGTGCCCAGGCCCGCGACGAAGACGTCTATGTCCGGCAGGTCGCGCAGGATCTCGGGGCCGGTGGTCTCGTAGTGGGCGCGGGGGTTGGCCTCGTTGCCGTACTGGTAGAGCAGCAGGTAGTTCGGGTTGCCTGCGGCCATCTCCTGCGCGACGACGATCGAGCCGTTCGTGCCCTTGATCCCCTCCGAGTAGGTGATCTCCGCCCCAAAGGCCTTCAGGAGCTGCGCGCGCTCCTCGCTCACGCTCTCCGGCATGACGACCTGCAGCCGGTAGCCCTTGATGCGGCAGATCATCGCCAGCGAGATGCCCGTGTTGCCGCTGGTGGGTTCGAGGATGACGCGGTCCGGGGTGATCTCGCCGGCCTTCTCCGCGTCCTCGATCATGTACTTGGCGATGCGGTCCTTGACCGAGCCGGTGGGGTTCTGCCCTTCGAGCTTGGCGAAGAAGCGGACGCCGGGCTTGGGGCTGAGCCGTCGCAGCTCCACCAGCGGCGTATTGCCGATCGCCTCGATCAGGTTCTGGTAGAGCACGGCCGTTGGCGTTAGGATGCGCCGCCGGCCAGCGCGGGCAGGATGGAGATCACGTCGCCGTCGCTCACGGGCGTCTCGAGCGACTTGAGGTAGCGGATGTCCTCATCGTTCAGGTAGATGTTGACGAAGCGGTGGAGCTGCCCGTCGTCGCCGCTGATCTGCGCCCGAAAGCCGGGGAAGCGCTCGTTCAGCTTCTCCAGCAGCTCGCCCACCGTACGGCCATCCTCTTCGACCGCTTTCGCTCCGACGAGCTTCTGGAGCGTGGATGCCATGCGTACTTCTACTGCCATTGAGTCTCCTATGCCTCCGCGCTCACGGCGGCCTGCACCGGGGCAGCGCCGCAGAACGCATCGTAGTCGATCAGCTCCGTGATCGACGGGTTGTCGCCGCAGACGACGCATTCCGGGTCGCGGCGGATCTTGAACTGGCGCATCTCCACGTTGAGCGCGTCGATGATCAGGAGGCGGCCGTTGAGCGATTCGCCGATGCCCAGGATCAGCTTCAGCGTCTCGGTCGCCTGCATCGAGCCGATGATGCCGCAGAGGGCGCCGAGCACACCGGCCTCCGCGCAGCTCGGCACCATGCCGGGGGGAGGCGGCGCGGGGAAGAGGCAGCGGTAGCAGCCCTTGCCGGGCAGATAGACCGTCGCCTGGCCTTCGAAGAGGAGGATGCTGCCGTCCACGAGCGGCTTCTTGAGGAAGACGCAGGTATCGTTCACGAGATAGCGCGCCGCGAAGTTGTCCGCGCCGTTGACGACGATGTCGTACTGGCCGACGATCTCCAGCGCGTTGTCCGAGGTGAGCGGCGCTTCGTGCGTCACCACGTTCACGTCCGGGTTGTAGCGGTTGAGCGTCTCCTTCGCGGAGACGACCTTCGGCCGGCCGACGTCCTCGGTCTGGTGGAGGATCTGGCGCTGCAGGTTCGAGAGGTCGACGGTGTCGAAGTCGACGAGGCCGATCGTGCCGACGCCGGCGAGCGCAAGATAGACGGCCACCGGCGAGCCGAGTCCGCCCGCGCCGACGATGAGCACCTTCGATGCCATGATCTTGCGCTGTCCGGTGCTGCCCACCTGCGGCATGATGATGTGGCGCGAGTAGCGCGTCACCTGGTCCGGCGTGAGCGCCTTGGCCGGTGACGCGCCGTCGCCGTCCGCGCCGCCCGCGATGGCCGGGATGATCGCGATCTGGTCGCCCGTGGCGAGCGGCGTGCTGTCGCCCTCCAGGCTGTTGATCTCCTGATTGTTCACGTAGATGTTGATGTGGTTGGGGATCTCGTGCTGGCTGCTGTAGATCAGGTCGTGCACGCCGGGGAACCGCTCGTCGAGGTTGTCCAGCACCTCGGCGACAGTGGCGCCTTCCACCTCCACGTACTGGCGATTGCCAGTCATCCTACGCAACGCGTTGGGTATGTACACAGTGACGGTCATGGTCGCTTCCTCCGCGGGGCCTCTCATCTCCTTAACGTTCTCTCCTTACAGGTCGACACTCAGGTAACGCTCGCCGGTGTCCGGCAGTATCGTGACGATGCGCTTGCCCCGGCCCAGCTTCTCCGCCACCTGGAGCGACGCGAAGACGTTGCAGCCGCCCGATATTCCCACCAGCAGCCCTTCTTCCTTCGTCAGGCGGGCCGTCATCGCGTAGGCGTCCTCATCCGCAACCGCGATGAGCTGGTCGTAGATCTCGCGGTTGAGCACGCTGGGTATGAAGCTTGCGCCGATACCTTGGATGCCGGTGAGGCCGGCCTTCCCACCCCCGAGCACCGGCGATCGCTCCGGCTCCACGGCGACGATGAGGATCTGCGGGTTGTGCTGCTTCAGCACCTCGCCTACGCCGGTGATCGTGCCGCCCGTGCCTACCGCGGCGACGAAGGCGTCGAGCTCGCCGCCGGTCGCCTTCAGCACCTCCTGGGCCGTCGTGCGCCGGTGGATCTCCGGATTGGCGGGGTTGTTGAACTGCTGTGGCATGAAGTAGCCGTGCTTCTCCTTCAGCTCCTGCGCCTGGTAGACGGCGCCGGACATGCCCTCGATGGCGGGCGTAAGAACAAGCTCCGAGCCGAAGCGGGTGAGGAGCTTTCGCCGCTCCAGGCTCATGTCGTCGGGCATAGTCAGGATTAGGCGGTAGCCCTTCACCGCCGCGACCATCGCCAGGCCGATGCCGGTGTTGCCGCTCGTCGGCTCAACGATCGTGTCGCCCGGCTTCAGCTCCCCGCGCGCCTCGGCGTCCTCGATCATGGCGAGCGCGATGCGGTCCTTGACGCTGCCGGCCGGGTTGTGCGACTCCAGCTTGGCGAGCACCTCCGCCGAGCCGTCCGGCACGACGCGGTGGAGCCGCACCAGCGGCGTGTTGCCGACGAGATCGAGCGCGCTGTCGGCGATCTCCTCGCCCGCGCTGACGGAAGCCCGCAGGGCGCGCAGCTCAGATGTGGTAGCGTCCACCACTGTGTTGGTACTCCTTGTCCTTCGCTGCCAGATCGGCGATAGAGACGCTCTCGAGGATCTCGTGCGTGGCGTCGCGAATGCGGACCCAGACGTCGCGCTGGGCACAGCGGCCATCCTTCGAGCAGACTTCTGGGTCGTCCACGCAGGCGCTCGGCGCGATCGTTCCTTCCAGCGCCAGCATCGCCTCGCTCAGCTTCACTTCGCGCGGATCGCGGATGAGTGCGTGGCCGCCCTGCGGGCCGCGCACGCTGCGGATGATGCCGGCGCGCCGCAAGGTCGTGAGGAGCTGATCCAGGTAGGTCTCCGGGATCTTCTGGCGCGTCGCGATCTCCGCGCTTTGCACCGCCCCCTCGCCGTAGCGATGGGCCAGCTCAATGAGCGCGCGCACGCCGTATTCGCCCTTAGTCGATACCTTCATGGTTGCTCGAATGAATGTTTATCGAATTCCTCAACAATCCTAGTGTACCACGGGCCAATCGCCCTTCGCCACGCTCACGAATGCTACAGCACGAGCAGCACCCCCGGCACAATGAAGATCGCCGCGAGAAACGAGGCGAACGCTCGCCTGCTCGCCGTGAGCCGGTGCGCCAGGCTGAGGATCAATCGCTGGAACGGCTGATAGACGAACAGCAGCACCAGCGCGGAGACCGCGGCAGTGAGCACAAGCTGCGTCACAACGATCGTGACCGCTCGTGGCGTATCGAGCAAGACGGCCGCGAAGAGCGTATCGATGAACGTGGTGATGTTCGCGCCCATCACGTACGGCACGATGCCGTGACGCCGGACGACGCCTTTCAGGGAGAGCGGCACGAGTAGCGTGAGCGAGATGGAGACGGAGAGCGTCACCAGGGTGACGAGGCCGCCTATCGCGAACATGGTCAGGGGACGGTGAAAGAAGCCGAGCACGCGCTCCAGCCGCGGGCTGGGCGGATCCAGGTTGGGCAGCACCCGGTCGAAGAGCTGGAAGGAGGCGAGCAAGATGACGCCGCCCAGCGCGAACACGGCCAGGGCCGGCAGCACGTCGTCGAGCCGCTCCGCCGAGCCGCCGAAGACGTCGTCTACGAAGGTGGCGATGCCGGGCGGCGCGCCCGCGCTGACGCCGTCGAACCACCCCTGATCGAGCGCCAGCAGGCCGATGAGCAGCGAGGGGGTGTAGATGGTGAACGTGGTGAGCAGCGCGACGACGCCGATGTAGAGCCCGTCCGGGTTTCGCTGGTGACGGATGTAGTAGATGAAGCCGACGAAGAGCACCATGAAGGAGGCTCCGAAGCGAGAGCCGTTGATCATGGCGAAGCTCTCCGTGACGGAGATCGCGCCGCCGCTGAAGAGGCCCAGCGAGGTCGCCGCAACCGGCGAGCCGCTCAGCATCACGTAGGCGCCGAGCCAGCCGAAGCCGAAGAGGTTGAGCGGCCCGTCGGCCGAGAGTCGGTCCAGCAGCGTCGTCGCGCCGCCGGCGCCTGTCGTGAGCAGCTTGAGGGCGAGCACGAAGAGGCCGAGCGCGAGGATGACGTAGGGGATGCGCACGGCGCCCGCTCGGATCAGCGAGCGGGCAGCGCCTGCCGCGCGCGCCACGGCCGCCTCGCTCCGCTGCGCGCTCTCCTCTGCCGCGGGCGGAAGGACGCGTTCGGAGGTCCTAGGCGCCGCCACCGCTCCCTCCCGCTCCGGCCGGTTGCCGGGTCGCCTCGATCAGGACTTCGGCGACCTCCGGCCTCGTGAACTCGGCCGGCGGAATCTCGCCGGCGGCGAGCATCTCGCGCACGCGCGTGCCGGAGAGCGCCACGCGCTGCTCGGCGTCGTGCGGGCAGGACTTGCTGCTCGCCATGGAGCCGCAGGCGCGACAGAAGAAGGTGTGCTCGAAGAAGAGGGGCGTCACGCCGAGCTCGTCCGGCGAGAACTGACCGAAGATCTGCTGGGCGTCGTAGGTGCCGTAGTAGCTGCCGACGCCGGCGTGATCGCGCCCGACGATGAAGTGCGAACAGCCGTAGTTCTTCCGCACCAGGGCGTGGAAGATCGCCTCGCGCGGGCCGGCGTAGCGCATCGCCGCCGGCAGCACGGAGAGGAGCACGCGGTCGCTCGGGTAGTAGCCCGCGAGCAGCACCTCGTAGCAACGCATGCGCACGTCGGCGGGGATATCGCCCGGCTTCGTCTCGCCGACGAGTGGGTGCAACAGCAAGCCATCGACGATCTCGAGCGCGCACTTCTGGATGTACTCGTGGGCGCGGTGGACCGGGTTGCGCGTCTGAAAGCCGACGACCGTGCGCCAGCCGCGCTCCGCGAAGAGCGCGCGGGTCTGGGCGGGCGTCCGCTGATGGTCGGGGAACTGCGCGGGCGGCTGGCGAAAGCGCGTCACCTTGCCGCCGAGTAGCACGTCGCCCTGCCCGTACAGGGCGGCGACGCCGGGGTGGGCGTCCTCCTTGGTGCGGTAGACCTGCTCGGCCTCGACCTGCTTGTCGTAGTCGAACCGCTCCTCAAGATCGAGCACCGCGATCGGCTCGCCGTCCTCGTCGACCAGCGCGACACGCTCTCCGTCGCTGAGCGACGCTGCCTCGTCGCGCGCGGCCGGCAGCGTCACGGGGAGCGACCAGACGTGGCCGTCCGGCAGGTGCATCTCATCGACGACCGCGCGATACTGGCGCTGGGTCATGAATCCTTCGAGCGGGCTGAAGCCGCCGATTGCGAGGAGCTCCAGGTCGGAGAGGGTGCGGCTGGAGAGGCGGATCGCCGGTAGGCTACGGGCCTCCTCTTGCAGCGCGGAGGCTTTCGCGCCGGTGACATCCCGGTCGATGAGCCTGCCGCCGTGTGGCGCGATGAGCTGGTCCTCCATACGTTCTCTTCCTTCCCCTTCCGTCCTCAACGAAACGAGCGCCTGAACGCTCCCTCCAAACTGAGGCCGACCTCGATGGCCGGCCCCAGAGGAATCGTGTGGTCTGCTCGCGCGCTACCCTGCCACCGCCCGTTCGGCAAGCGGAGCGAGGTAGTGCAACTCCTCCAGCTTGTTCAATACCTTCGCCAGGCTCTCCTCCACCGTCTCCTTGTCCGACTCGAACACCACTTCCGCGTTGAGCGGCTCCTCGTAGGGGTCGGAGACGCCGGTGAAGTTCTTGATCTCGCCGCGGCTCGCCTTCGCGTAGAGGCCCTTCACGTCGCGCTCCTCGAGCACATCGAGCGGACACTGGGCGAAGACCTCGACGAAGTCGCCGATCAGCTCCCGCAGCTCGTCGCGAATCGCGCGGTACGGGGAGATAGCGGAGGCGATGGCGATGACGCCGTTGCGGGAGAGGAGGTGACAGACGAAGCCGATGCGCCGGATGTTGGTGTCGCGGTCCTCTTTGCTGAAGCCGAGCCCCTTGCTCAGGTTGGTGCGTACGACATCGCCGTCCAGCATCTCAACCTTCAGGCCGCGATCGCGCAGCTCCTGATAGAGCTTCTCAGCGATGGTCGTCTTGCCCGCGCCTGAGAGTCCGGTGAACCAGATGGTGAAGCCTCGCTCGCCCATGTACGCTCCTATCTTGCGACCTCTTCGCCGCGGGCCAGCTTGATCGACCCGTCCTGGACGTTGATGCCGCATTCGATCTTGTCCATGCCCGGCCAGCGGCCGGCGCGGGGGTCTTCGCCCGGCTTGACCGCCACGGTGCAGTGCGTGCAACCGATGCTTGGGTAGCTCTTGTCGTGAAGCGGATTGTAGGGCAGGTCGTGCTTGGCGATGTAGGCCCAGACGTCCGCCTCCGTCCAACGCGCCAGCGGGATGACCTTCACGAGGCCATACTTTTCGTCCCACGCGACTACGGGCGTCTCGCGTCGCGTCGCGCCCTGGTCGCGGCGAATGCCTGCGATCCACGCGTGCTTGCCGGCGAGGGCGCGCTGGTTGGGCTCGACCTTGCGCAACTGGCAGCAGAGATCCGGGTCGCGCCGCCAGAGCTCATCGCCGTGCTGCTCCGCCTGCTGGTCGACCGTGAGCGTCGACTTGTAGGCGACCGGCTGGATACCGTACCGCTCGATCACCCGGTCGCGCGTTGCGTAGGTCTCGGGGAAGAGGAGGTCGGTATCGAGGTAGAAGACCTCGACCTGCGGCTCGATCTTACTGATCATGTCGACGAGCACGAGGCCGGAAGGTCCGCCGAAGCTGCAGGCTAGGGTGAGGTGCGGATGAAACTCATCGACGGCCCATTGCAGGATCTGTTGCGGGGTCTGCTCTTCCAGCTCCCGGCTGATCTCTGCCAGCTTCTCGCTGCTATAGGTCTGAACGTCGGCCACAGTATCTCCTAGCCGCTCCGATATCGCCGGACATGGTTAGCCGGGCGTCACGCCCGGCTGACCTCGCCCCTCCCTGCGCCCGATGGCAGATGCGGAAGCGCGAAAACTATACGGAACACTCTCCTTCGCCCATGTCGTCCAGGCTGAAGAGCTTGACGCCTCCCCAGTCTACGAACGCCATGGGGTCCTTCTCGAACGTGGGCATCTCCCGGTAGTCGGCGAGCACTTCCTGGATCTCCGGCTTGCCTGCGCGAATCGCCCAGTCGCCGAAGGGCTCACCTTCGTTGCGGTGCTCGCGGTAGTAGTCGATGAGCGTAACGACCGCCTCCGGGATGCGCTTAGCGGCGATCTTCATCACGTGCGTACCAATGCGCGCGTCCAGCCCATCGCCCTTGCCGGCGACGAGCATAGAGAAGGCGGGCACCATGCGGTCGCTCGAACGAACGGCGTTGCCGTAGAAGCCGATGTCGGCGACGTGGTGATGGCCGCAGGAGTTCGGGCAGCCGCTGATCTTGATGCGGATCTGCTCCACCAGCGGGTCGTCCCTTAGGTGGCCGTTCTTGCCGCGCAGGGCGTCGCGGATCGCCGTGCCCAGCCCCTTCGACGACGTGACGCCCAGGCTGCAGGTGTCGGCGCCGGGGCAGGTCATCACATCTGTGAGCGTGAGGACGCCGTCCTCGGCCAGCCCGGCCTCGGCAAGCTCCGCGTGAAGGCTAGGCAGGTCCTCCTCGTGCACCCAGCGCAGCACCATGTTCTGGTTCACGGCGGTGCGGATGTGCCCGCCCGAGTACTTGCGGGAGAGGCGCGCCAGATCGCGGAACTGCTGCGCCGTGATGTCACCGATGGGCAGCAGGACGTAGACCAAGTAGAAGCCGTCCTGCTTCTGCGGGAACGCGTTGGTGCGCTTCCATGCCTCGAAGCCGGTCTTCGGCCCGTGGCCGTTCTGGCCGAGCGATGCGGCCGATGGGTGCGTCACGTTTTCCTCTTCGAGGAATGACCAGTCCGGATCGCGATACTGGCCGCTGTCGGCCGGCGGCAGCGTGGCGGCCTCTTCGTGGATCAGCCGCCGCACCTCGTCGATGCCGAGCCGCTTGATGACGAACTTGATGCGCGCCTTGTTGCGGTTCTTGCGCTCGCCATGGCGGTCGAAGATGCGGATCGTCGCTTCGGCGATGCGGAGAAACTCCTCCTCCGGCACGAACTCGTCCAGCACCTGAGCGATGAACGGTGCGGCGCCCAGCCCGCCGCCGATGGTGACGCGGAAGCCGCGCTTGCCGTCCTTGATCACGGCGGTCGCGCCCAGGTCGTGTATCGGCACCAGGCCGTGGTCGTGCACGCAGGCGGAGAAGGCGATCTTGAACTTGCGGGGCAGCTTCTGGCAGACGGGGTGGCGCAGGAAGAAGCGCGCCGTCGCCTCCGCGTAGGGCGTGATGTCGAACACCGTGTCGTCGCAGAGGCCGGAGACGGGGTCTGCGGTGACGTTGCGCACGGTGTTGCCGCACGCCTCGCGCGTGGTGAGGCCGACCTGCTCCAGCATGCGCATGATCGTTGGCGTGTCCTCCAGCGCGATGAAGTGGTACTGGATCGCCTGGCGCGTTGTGACGTGGCCGAGCTTGCGCGGGGCGTACTTCTCCGCGATCTCAGCGAGCACGTCCACCTGATCGGCGTTGAGCGTCCCGTGGGGTACCTTGACGCGCACCATCTGGGCATCGTCCTGGCGCTGGCCGTAGATGCCGTGCTGGAGGCGGAACGGGCGGAAGTCGTCGCCCAGCCCACCGCCCGCCTGAAACTCCTTCGCCTGCTCCTCGAAGTTCGCGATCTCCGCGATCACGAGCGGCGAGAGGCCGTTGTTCAGCTCCTGCGTCTCGCGAGTAAGCTCCTTGACCATAGCTCTATCCTTTCCTCTGCGAGAGGAATATCGAGATTCCTGACCGACTTACTCAATTATACGTTTCTTCGCCGAAGGTGTCAACTAGTATGACACACCATCTGAATCTGTCAAGATCGCGCTCGACGGAGCGTCGCGGACGGTCTACGATGCTCCCGTGACGAAGCGTGCGCTCCTCATCCTCAACCCCGCGGCCCGCCGCGCCCCGCCGGCCGATCGCCTGCGCGCGGCTATCGATGCGGTCGATGGCTGGCAGGGGTCGCTGAGGCTGACGGAAGGGCCTCGCCACGCGACGGAGCTCGCACGCGAGGCCGCGGTTGGCGGCTTCGACGCCGTCGTCGCCTGCGGCGGCGACGGCACGGTGAACGAGGTGGCCAACGGCCTCGCCGGTTCGGAGGCGGCGCTCGCCGTCGTCCGCGGTGGGACGGCGAACGTCTGGGCGAAGGAGATGCGCCTCCCGCGCAAGCCGGAGGAGGCCGTACGGCTGGTCGCGGACGGCGAAACGCGGACCGTCGACCTCGGCCGCGCGGGCGACCGCTACTTCCTGCTTATGGCGGGCGTCGGCTTCGACGCTGAGATCGTGCAGGCGGTGGGCCGCTCGAAGCGGAGGCTGGGTGCGACCGCGTATCTGCTGCACGGCCTCAGGATCGGTCTTCGCTATCGGGCCACGAAGGCCGAGCTTACGGCGAACGGCGAGCCGCTTGCGAATCAGCTCTACTGGCTGCTCTTCGCGAACACACGCAGCTACGCCGGCCTGCTCAACATCACCGACCGGGCGCGATTGGACGACGGGCGGCTCGATCTCTGTCTGCTGCCGAAAGGTGGGCTGTTGCGGCTCGGCTGGCTGCTGCCGTGGGTGCTCCTGCGCCGCCACCACAGTCGCGCCGGCGTCATCTACCGGCAGCTCGAATCGCTCGACGTGCGCACGCCCGGGCTGCCGGTGCAGGTAGACGGCGAGTACCTGGGCGAGACTCCGCTTCGCTTCGGCGTCGCGCCGGCCGCGCTCCGAATCGTCGTGCCGCGCGGGCTGCGCAGCGAGCTGTTTCGGCGGTAGCTTCTCTATTCGCTACCCTGTCTCAATCGTCAATGTAGGGGAGGTCTTCAGACCTCCCGCACCCACGCCGCCATATTCGATGGCTCACGGGCCGGACAGACCTAAAGGTTTGTCCCTACGAGCCAAATGCATCCGTCATCGTAGGGGCCGACCTTCAGGTCGGCCCGGCTCGTTGGGCAGCGATCGTCTAGCACGGGCGCGCGCGAGGCGCGCGGGGTCCTGCCCTTAGCCTTGACTTCCATATGCCGCAGCACTCGAGTGCTAAACACGGTGGCCGGACTGATGCGAAACTTTCCTAAGCTCAGCGTAACGGCGCGCCTCGCGCTCTTAGCGTTGCTAGTGATCATCGCTGTCGGGCTGCTATCCGGCCCGGCCGGCCTCAGTCCCGAGCCGCGGAGCGCTGAGGCGGCGCTGTTGAGCGAGGTGAAGAAGCTCACCGCCTCCGACGCCCAGGCCGGCGACCAGTTCGGCTGGAGCGTGGCGGTCAGCGGTGAAACCATCGTTGTGGGGGCGCTCGGCGAGGATGCCGGGGGCACCTCCGCCGGCGCCGCCTACGTCTTCCAGCGCGACCAGGGCGGCGCGGGCAACTGGGGCGAGGTGACCAAGCTCACCGCCTCCGACGCTCAGGCCGGCGACAAGTTCGGCTGGAGCGTGGCGGTCAGCGGCGACACCGCCGTCGTGGGGGCGGTCGGCGAG
>JADFNZ010000047.1 GCA_022563135.1 Chloroflexota bacterium
TTCATGGTGCAGGAGCCGAGGGGGTAGAAGCCGGTGTCCACGCCGTAGTTGAGCTTGCTCAGCCCCAGGAAGTAGCGCACCACCTGGTTCTGCGACAGCTCCGGCAGGTTCAGCTCCGAGCGCAGGAAGCGTTGGTCCGGCAGCGCCGCCGGCGGCACGTCCGGCTCCGGCAGCAGGACGCCTTTGCGCCCCGGCCGGCTCAGATCGAACGTGAGGCTGGCGCCGATGTCCATCGATTTGGGGTTGGTCTTGTTTCGCTCGGCGGTGGTCATGGGCCCGCCTCCGCCAGCGCCTCTACCAGACGGTCGATCTCGTCCCGCGCGTTCACCTCCGTGACGCAGAGGAGCATCCCGTTTTCGACACGGTCGCTGACGTCCAGCCCGCCGACGATCCCCCGCTCCAACAGCCGCGCCTGTATCTGCGCGAGGGGGCGGGGGCAGCGGACGGTGAACTCCTTGAAGAAGGGCGCCTCGAAGGCGAGGGAGTAGCCGGAGAGGGCGGTGATGCGCTCGGCGGCGTAGTGCGCCCTGTGGTAGCAGGTCTCAGCGATCTGACGCAGGCCGTGCTTGCCCACCGAGGCCAGGTATACTGCGGCAGCCAGCCCGACAAGCTGCTGGCTGGTGCAGATGTTGGAGGTGGCGCGCTCGCGGCGGATGTGCTGCTCGCGCGTCTGCAGCGTGAGCACATAGCCGGTGCGACCCTCGCTGTCGGTCGTGCGCCCGGCGATGCGACCCGGCATGTGGCGCACATACTGCTGGCGGCAGGCGAAGAGGCCCACGTAGGGGCCGCCGAAGCTGAGCGGCACGCCGAGCGGCTGTCCTTCGGCGACGACGATGTCCGCGCCGAACTCCGACGGCGGCCGAAAGAGGCCGAGGCTCACCGGGTCGGCGGAGACGGCGAAGAGCGCGCCCGCCTCATGCGCGGCGTCACCGAACGACGATAGATCCTCGAGATAGCCAAAGAAGTTCGGCTGCTGCGCGGCGACGCAGGCGTCGCGCTCGCCGAGGTCCAACGCGCCCAGCGAGACGACCGCGACCTCGATGTCGCGGCCGATCGCGTACGTGCGCACGGTATCGATCGTGTGGGGATGCACGGTATCGAGCACGAGCACGCGGTTGCGGCCGGTGACGGCGCAGGCCATCAGGCACGCCTCCGCCATCGCGCTGGCGCCGTCGTACATGCCGGCGTTCGCCACCTCCATGCCGGTCAGCTCGCACACGAGCGACTGGAACTCGAAGATCGTCTGGAGCGTGCCCTGGCTGATCTCCGGCTGGTAGGGCGTGTAGGCGGTGAGATACTCGCCGCGGCTGATGATGTGATCGACGACGCTGGGGATGTAGTGGCGATAGGCGCCCGCGCCGAGGAAGCTAGGCAGCTCGCCGGCAGAGCGGTTGCGCGCGGCGAGCGCGGAGAGCTCCCGCATCAGCTCGGTCTCCGAGAGCGCGGGCGGCAGGTCGAGGGGCGGGTCGCGGTGTTCCGCCGGGATGTCCGCGAAGAGCTCATCCGTGGACGCCACGCCGACGGCCGCCAGCATCTCGCGCCGGTCTTCGTCTGTGAGCGGGATGTAGGGATGGGCCATGTCGCTCCGATTCGTTAGACCCTTTGGTTCCCAGACGCGGTCGCGCGTCGCGGGCCCGTCCGGGCGCTCAGCGTGACAGCAACGCTCATGTCATTCTGAGCGAAGCGAAGAATCTCTTTCGAGGACAGACCCTTCGCTCTGCTCAGGGTGACAACGGCAGCATTGTCATTCTGAGACCTTCTCTCCGCTCAAGGATGACAGATTGCTCGCTTCGACAGGCTGGGAGTGCTCCATTCATACCCATTTAGTTGCATAGGCACTAGTGGATCAACGGCAAACTAGGCTTCCGCCGCTTCCGCAGCGGCCAATTCGCTGTACGCCTCAGCGGAGAGCAGGCCATCTACCTCGGCAGGGTCGCTCACGCGCACCTTGAGCAGCCAGCCGCGACCGTACGGCTCCTCGTTCACCAGCTCCGGCGCGTCGACCGCCTCGTGGTTCACTTCGACCACCTCGCCGCTCACGGGCGAGAAGAGGTCCGAGACGGCCTTCACGGACTCGATCTCGCCCAGCTTGTCGTGCTGAGCGACGCCGGTGCCGGCGGCTGGCAGGTCGAGGTAGACGATGTCGCCGAGCTGATCCTGGGCGTAGTCCGTGATGCCGATCGTTGCGAGGTCGCTTTCGACGCGCACCCACTCGTGCTCTTTGGAGTAACGCAGGCCGGGAGGGGCTTCCATACGTTCTGAACCTAGAACCTAGAACCTTTGAGCCAGAGAACCGGGTGCCGTTGCTAGTATGTCCACCAGTCGAAATTCCTCGCGTAGTTCATCCTTGAGTGGAGCGAAGGGCTCAGAATGACGGGCGACGCGGCCGGTGCCCGGGCTATCCGTCGTCGGCTCTCGGTTCGGCTCGGTAGAACGGCCGCCGGACGACGACCGCCGGAAGCGACTTGCCCCGCACGTCCACCTCAAGCTCGGTGCCCTCTTTCGCCAGCTCGACGGGCAGGTAGCCCATGCCGATGCTGGCGTTGAGCGTGGGGGAGAAGCCGCCGCTGCTCACTCTACCCGCTCGCTTTCCGCCGTGCAAGATCGGGCAGTCCGGGCGCATGATCCCCCGCTCCGTCGTGCGGATGCAGGCGAGCTTTCGCGTCCGGCCGGCCTCCTTGGCAGCGGCCAACGCCACGCGACCGGCGAACTCCTGGCCATCGTCCAGCGTGACGGAGAAGCCCAGGCCGGCCTCGTACGGGTTCGTGCTCGCGTCGATGTCGTTGCCGTAGAGCGGCAGCGCCGCCTCCAGGCGGAGCGTGTCGCGCGCGCCGAGGCCGCACGGCAAAACGCCCTCGGCCACCAACCGCTCCAGTAGGTGCGCCGCAGCTTCCAGCGACGTGACGAGCTCGAAGCCGTCCTCGCCCGTGTAGCCGGTGTGGGCGACGAAGAGCTTGTAGCCGGAGAACTCCAGCTCCGTGCAGCGCCTCCTCGGCAGCGACGGCAGCGCGTCCGGCCCGAGGACGCGCGCCAGGAACCCCGGCGCCCCCGGTCCCTGCAGCGCCAGCATCACCGTCCGGTCCTGCCGATCCAGCAGCTCGACGTCGTCGCCGCGCTCCACGAACGACGCGATGCGCTCGCGGCCGATGTCGACGTTCGCGGCGTTGTTCACGACGAGGTAGCGGACGGCGTCGATGCGGTAGACGAAGACATCGTCCAAGATGCCGCCGTCGTCCGCGCAGAGGAGCGCATAGTGCGCCTCGCCCTCGGCGAGCTGATCGACCTTGTACGTCAGCGCGCGCCGGAGGAGCTTCCCCGCGTCGTTCCCTACGACGAACAGCCGGCCCATGTGCGAGACGTCAAAGATGCCCGCGCGCTCGCGCACCGCGCGGTGCTCCTCGACGATGCCGGCGTACTGCAGGGGCATCTCCCAGCCGGAGAACGGCGCGAAGCGCGCGCCCAGCTCGCGATGCTGGTCGGCGAGCAAAAGCTTGCGGAGGGCGCCAATGTTCATGGTGCAATTTGAAATGAGCCGCGGGCCCTTGGGCGAGCAATCAGACTCCCGTACCGTAGCACATAGGCGGGACATGCTCGATAGTATTGACACCCAATGTGCGTCATGCTAGCGTGCGATCAATAATATTCACGAGTGAATGATAAATGGCGAATACACCTAAACGTATCACGGATCTCGAGCAAGAGGCGACTCGGGTTCTCCGTAAGGTTCAAGGCCGCAAGGCCAGCCGCAAGGGCAGACCGCTCTTTGTGGAATTCAGTGGTACTCCAAAGGCAGGCAAGTCAACGATTATCAATAGCCTTCGACTCTTTCTCGCGCGAAACAAGTTCAAGGTCTACGTACTAACTGAACGAGCTTCCACTTGCCCCATTCGGAACAAGAAGCACCCATTCTTCAACCTATGGACTGCATGCGCGACGATTATTCAGATGCTCGAAGCAGGACAACCTGACGCGACTGATGACGTCGTGATAATGGATCGTGGTCTCTTCGATGCGCTCGTGTGGATGGAGTGGCTTCAGGATAAGGGAGAGTTAAGTAAGACCGAGCGGGATATCGTAGATCAGTTCCTCACCATGAAGACATGGCTAGATATGATCGACCTAGTCTTTGTAATGCACGTCGATCCTAAGAAAGCTCTGGAGCGGGAGTTCAGCGGACAAGTGACGAGAAGGACCGGGTCGATCATGGATGAGACAACGCTAGCGGAGGTGAATACTGCGCTAAGGAGAACAGTTGACAGAAACGAAGCTTCATTTCGTAAGGTGCTACATGTTGATACGACCGACCAAGAAGCGGAAGACACCGCTTATGAAGTGGTTAAGATGACTCTGTCTGAGCTTGACAAGCAATAGCCTCAATCACTAAAGTAAATTAGAACGTGTGTTCGCTGCAAGGAGGCTAGGCATTGAACGAGCAGTACATACTTGCAGTGCCTCGAGACAAGTTAGCCAGTGTCGGCTTTGAAGCAGGCTTTACGCCAAAACATTACGCGCAACCGATTATTCAGGAAATCCTTGAATCCGGAGATTTCCTTCCTAGAGCGTACGTAGAGCGAAATCAAAACCTGCTGCAACCTATACCTTGCGGCCTCATTCACTGCGATAAGCGTGTGTTGGTTCTGGAAAGAAGTGAAAGAAACAGAGCCCATAGCCTCCATAGGCGCCTCGTTTTATGGGCTGGAGGTCACGCACAGATTGAAGACACGGTAGCCCCGTCAGAGGACCTCATGTTAGCGGCACTCGATCGAGAACTGAATGAAGAACTCGATCTAAGAATGGGAATTCCGGAAATGCAAGGAATCGTCTTCGACGGTCGATCATTGCATTTCGCTGTGGTCTACGATGTACCAGCGGTTGAACCTCCTAGCACCGTTGTCAGCGCAAACGAAGAGTTTCGACTTAGCAAAGGGAAGTCGCCTAGCGGGCGATTCCTCAGTCTACAAGAAATCGATAGGAGGTTTAGCCAACTTGAATCATGGTCGAGAATCATGCTGGCAGATATCCTGCTTCGAAGAAGTGAACTCTCGCGAGCTGGCGCAAATTCCCTTCAACTGAAATTCGATTTTCCTATTAACCAGCCTGCCTTCCTCGTCCGGCAGGAGTAAGTCCTCACGGCAGCGGCTCCCAGTGCCGCCGGCCGTCTTCGCTTTTGGTGAGCCTGCCCAGGCCGGGGAAGGGGCTGTGGACGCTCACGATGAGCGCCCGTTCTCGGATCGCGCGCTCCACGATGCGCTTCTTCGTCTCCATCGAGACCAGCGGCAGCACGTCGAACGCGGAGACCCAGGCAGTGCGCTCAAGCTGGACGTGGTGTTGCACCAGGTCGCCGATATAGATCGCCGTCTCGCCGCCGGAGGTAAGGACGACTGACGCGTGCTCCTCGGTGTGGCCGGGCGTGGGGAGGAGCGTGATCTCAGGCGTCACTGTCCTCTCGCCATCGATGAGCTCCAGGACGCCCGCCTCCTCCAGCGGCAGCAGGTTATCGGCCAGGTAGGTGGCGCGCGTGCGCTCGCTCGGGTGCGTGGCGGCCTCCCACTCGCCGCGCTGGATCAGGTAGCGAGCGCGGGGGAACGTTGGCACAGGAGCGCCATCTTCGTTCGCGCGCGTGTTCCAGCCACAGTGGTCGGCGTGGAGGTGGGTGTTGATCACGATATCGATCTGCTCCGGCTGCACTTCGAGAGAGGCCAGTGCGGCGAGCAGCGTCCCCTCCCCCGCCGGCGACGCCTGCCGCCGCTGGCCTTCCTTATCGCCAACGCCGGTCTCGATCAGCACCAGCTTGTCGCCCGAACGAACGAGCACGCAGTTGAGGCCGAGCGCCATCCGATGCTGATCGTCCAGCTCGGGGTGGGCCGCCCGCTCCCACATCACGCGCGGCACGAGCCCGAAGACGGCGCCGGCGTCCTGATAGAAGAGGCCGTCGCTCAGGATTTGGAGGTCGAGGTTGCCGAGGCGATGGGTGTGCGGCGCAGTCACAAACGCTTCCTTGCAGCGCGGAGGGGTCTGGCCCCAAGATAGCCACGGAGCGGACGACGGTCAACGATTAGGGGTCGAACGACGAGGAAATCCGCTCCCGCCCCTTTGACAGCCTCGACCCGCGCCATTATGATCGGGTTGGTCTCAGCCGGAGGCCGGCCAAGCGCGCCGGCCGGCGAGCCGAGAGTTGATCGAAGCGATACCGATTTCATCCTCGCTGACCTTCCCTCTCCTGCAAGTGGGCGTTGCTGAGAGCGGCCTCAGCGTCCCGTGGAGCCTGGTGCTGCTCGTCACCAGCGTGTTTGGATACGCGCTGGTAAACGCCGTGGAGATCGCGATCATTGGCGCGAACCAGATCCGCACGCGCCACCTGGCGGAGGAAGGGAACAAGAGCGCGCAGGCGCTGGAGCGTCTCCGCGCACGCGACGACCGCTTCTTCGCGGCGATCGTCCTGCTCCAGAACCTCTTTGTCGTCGTCGCTTCCACCATGGCCGGGCTGCTCGCGGTCGATCTCGCGGGCGGCTGGGGGCTGCTCGCGGCGACGGCGATCGTGACCGCCGGCATCGCCCTCTTCGGCGAGGTGACGCCGAAGGTGCTCGCCGTGCATGCCGCGGACCGCCTCTCACTCGTCGTCGCGCGGCCGGCGGAGCTGCTCACCATCGTCATGCGCCCCATCGTGATTGCGTTCGCCGCCGGGCCAAACTACCTCGCCCGGCGCATCTTCGGCGAGCGACCGGAGGGGCCCTCAGTGACGGAAGCGGAGCTGCGGATGCTGATCGATATGGGCGCCGAGGCAGGAACGGTGGCGGAGGGGGAGGCCGAGCTGATCGAGCGCGTCTTCCGCTTCCACGACCGGCGGGTGAACGAAGTGATGGTGCCCCGTACCGAGGTCGTCTGGCTCGAGGCCGGCACCCGGACGAGCGACTTCTACAAGGTGTTCGAGAATACGCCGCACTCCCGCTTCCCGGTCTTTCGCGAGACGTTCGATACGGTCGCCGGCATCGTCAACATCAAGGACGTCCTCCGCGCCGTCGCTCTTGGCCGCGCGACGGGAGAGACGCCGGTCGACGAGGTGATGCGGCCGGCCTACTTCGTGCCGGAGACCAAGCTCATCGCCGAGCTGTTCTTGGAGATGCAGGAGCGGCGGCGCCACATGGCGGTCATCGTGGACGAGTACGGTGGCACGGCGGGCATCGTGACGCTCGAGATGCTGCTCGAGGAGATGGTGGGGAGCGTTGCGGACGAGCTCGCCCCGCACGACCGCGAGTACCAGAAGATCGACGAGCGGACGATCCGCGTCGACGGTAGCATGAGCGTCCATGAGGCGCGCGAGGAGCTGGACCTGTCGATCCCGGAAGGGGACTACGAGACGATGGCCGGGTACGTCCTCGAAATGCTCGGCCACATTCCTCGCCCAGGCGAGGCTTTACAGGGCGACGGCTTTCGCATCGTCGTCGCCGACGTTAAGAACCGCAAGATCGAGCGAATCGTCGTCACCCGGCTGCCCGCGACGGCGACAGACGAGGCGGATTCATGACCGAAACCGCGCCCGCCCCGACGCGATCGGAGAAGGCGCAGCGGCTACGGCTGCTCTTCGGTCGCGGGCCGGAGGCGGCGGAGATCGGCCACCTGGACATGGCGCGCTGCTGGGAGCGCGCCTTTCGCGAGGCCGGCATCGCTGTCTCCTACTCGCAGGGCAGCCGGCCCCAGGCGCGGATCGCCCTCGCGGCCGGCCTCGCGGCCGGCGTCACCAGCGACGGTGAGCTGCTGGACGTGGTCCTCGCCGAGCGCACGCCGCCCCGGGAGATCGTCGATCGGCTGACGCCCCACCTGCCGCCGGGAGTGACAGCGGCCGAGGCGTGGGAGGTAGGGATGGGCACGCCATCGCTTCCCGCCACCATGCGCTGGGCCGACTACGACGTGCAGATCGACGGTGTCACCGGAGACGGCGCGGCGAACGTAATCACCTCGTTCCTCGCTCGTGAGAGCTTCCCCTGGGAGGACACGCGTGGCGAAAAAGTGCGCCACTACGACCTACGAGCGATGATCCGCGAGCTACGCGTCGCCGCCTCCGACGGCCGCTGCGTGCGCCTGGCGATGCGCCTGCGCTGCGACGCCGGCGGCGTGGGGCGGCCCGAACAGGTCGTGAAGGCGCTCGGCCTGCCGGAGCCACGGCACATCCACCGGCGACGGCTGATCCTGGCAGAGTCCTCGCCCGCGCACGAAGCCTGGCGTCGCAGAGGGAGGTACATCGGCTAGGTGCGACTACTGCTCATCCGCCACGGCGAGACGCCGTACAACGCGCAGCAGCTCACCCTCGGCCGCGAGGATGTGCCGCTGACGGAGCGGGGCCGGCGGCAGGCTGAGGCGCTCGCCGCGGCGCTCGCCAGCGCCGGGTCGCGGCGCATCAACGCCGTCTACGCGAGCCCGCTCCGGCGCGCCATCGACACCGCCACGCCCATCGCAGAGGCGCTCGGCCTCCCCGTGCAGGTCGAAGACGGCCTCATCGAGATGGACGTTGGAGAGCTGGACGGGCAACCCTTCGAGAAGGTGCGGGAGCGCTATCCGGACTTCCTTCGCCTCTGGTTTTCCAACCAACTCGGCGAGGCCGTGATGCCCGGCGGAGAGTGCCTACGCGACGTGCAGGAACGCGCCTGGTCAAGCGTCGCCGGGTTCCGCGAGCGCCACGCCGACGAGACGGTCGCCGCCGTCAGCCATAACTTCGTCATCCTCACGCTGCTCTGCCGTTTTCTCGACTTGCCACTATCGGGGTTCCGCACCCTCAAACACGACCTGGCGGCCGTCTCCACAGTGGATCTGACGGAGCGCCGGACCACCGTCCGCTCCCTGAACGACCGTTGCCACCTATCCGGCATCGGGCCCTCTTGAGCACGCCACTCCGGCCCCGCCGACGACGCCCGCGCTTGCCGTTCCAGCGCCGCTTGTGCTAGCGTAGGCTAACCCTGGTGGTGGGTCGGGCTGGAGGTGTGCAGTGGGCAAACTGCCCCGCCTGTCCCTGACCCGGGTCGTCATCGCGCTCGCCGTCGTCGCCGTCGGCTACTTTGTCTTCTCTGTAATCGGTGACGCGCTCCTCTCCCGCCAGCTCGAGAGAGACGAGCAGCAGCTGCAGCTTGAGATCGCCGAGCTGCGGCGGGACCAGCGCGAACTCGAAGCGATCCGCTCGTACCTGGAGACCGACGAGTACATCGAAGGCGTCGCCCGCCACATCCTCGGCCTGGTACGGCCCGGTGAGACGCTGATCGTCGTCTCGACGAGCGCGACTCCCACCCCACTGCCGGACGGCGCGCCCGCCGACGACCGCCCCTGGTGGGAGATCCTCTACGGGCCG
Source organism: Chloroflexota bacterium (assembly GCA_022563135.1). The sequence goes on from JADFNZ010000047.1 coordinate 9,338, forward strand.
TAGTAGAATCTCCTGTGGAGGTGGCGTGGCCACGGCTCTCGTGGCCGGCCCAGCGACATGCCCAAGCAGTCGAACGCGAAGGTCTCCGGTGCGCCCCCACGAGCGATTCTGGCGCGGGTGCGGCGCTTCATCAAGGAGCGTAAGCTCTGGGATGCGGGCGAACGCGTGCTCGTCGCCGTCTCCGGCGGCCCGGACTCCACCTGCCTGATCCTGACGCTGGCCGCGCTGCGACGCTCGCTCAAGTTCGAGCTTCACGCCGCCTACTTCGACCACCGCCTGCGGGGCACCCGAGCAGCCGCGCGCGAGGAGCGGGCGGTCCGCGCCATAGCGGAAGCGCTTCACGTGCCGCTCACCTGCGGCGGCGGTGACGTGCGCGCGTTCGCGAAGAGCGAACATCGCTCGCTCGAGGAGGCCGCCCGCGAGCTGCGCTACCGCTTCCTTGCCAAGACCGCGCGCGCGCATGGCTGCGCCGCCGTCGCCGTTGGGCACACGCAGGACGATCAGGCCGAGACCGTGCTGCTCCACATCGTGCGCGGCAGCGGCCTGCGCGGGCTCGCCGGCATGGCGCCCTCAGCCCGCTGGCCTCTCGCTCACCGCGCTGCCGCACCCCGCCTTGTGCGACCGCTCCTGCCTCTCTCCCGCGAGGAGACGGAGTCCTGCTGCCGGGAGGCCGGCGTCAGGCCGCTCCGTGATCCGGCGAACCGCTCGCCGGCGCACCTACGCAATCGCATCCGGCGAGAGCTCCGGCCGCTCCTCCGTCGCTACAACCCGCGCATCGATGAGGCGCTCTCGCGGCTTGGCGAAGCCGCCGCCGCCGACATCGAACTGCTCGAGCGGCTCGCGGCGGAGGCGCTCGTCGTGCAGGAGGCGCAGCGCGCTGGAACAGTGCGCCTTCGCCGCCGGCTGCTCGCGGGCCAGCCCGAGGCGCTCCAGCGCCACGCCGTGCGGCTCGCTGTCGCCCGGCTCGTCGGCGACACCCGCGGCCTGAGCGAGCGCCACGTGCGCGCGGTTTTGCGCGCCAACACCGGCCCTACCGGCGCCGAGCTCCAACTCCCACGCAGCATCCACGCCAAGGTTGGCCGGCTCTGGCTCACACTCTCTACCTCTCGCCAAAGCGACCCGCCGGCGCTGCCGGACGGCGACGTCTGCCTCCCCGTGCCCGGATCCGCTCGCATCGGCCCGTGGCGCATCACAGCGGCGCGCCCGCGACGCAGGCCGCGAGAGCTCCGCACGAGCGACGCTACCATCGTATTCCTGGACGCCGACGCCTGTGGCAAACCGCTCCTGCTGCGCCGCCGCCGCCCCGGCGACCGCTTCCAGCCGCTCGGCCTCGCCCGTCCGAAGAAGCTTCAGGACTTCTTCGTAGACGCGCACGTCCCCCGCGCGGAGCGCGACGCCACGCCCCTGGCGCTGGGGAAACAGGGCATCGCCTGGATCGTCGGCCAGCGGCCGGCGGAGTGGGCGAAGGTGACCGGCAGGACACGACGCATCGTACGCCTCACCGCCACCAGGGGCCGCGCTTGACACGGAGAGAGCGCTACGCTACCGTATCCACGAAGAGCGAAGAAGCTTTACAACTAAAGCGGAACGGTCTGCACCGCTCGCACCCGCGCTTGTCGCAGTGAGTTGACAGCGCGGGTGGTGGTGTGTAGACTTGCTCTTTGCCCCCGCCAGATGCGGGGCTCGCACCTTACCAGTTGAAGAACGGCAGGAAGTGTACGGGGTACCCGTACATACACAACACATAGCCCGGTTCCCGGGTTATGGTGTGTACAATTTTTTGGAGAGTTTGATCCTGGCTCAGGACAAACGCTGGCGGCGTGCTTTATGCATGCAAGTCGCACGAGTGTCAGGGCTTCGGCTCTGACGCGAGTGGCGGACGGGTGAGTAACACGTATGTAACCTACCCGGAAGTGGGGAACAACCCCGCGAAAGCGGGGCTAATACCGCATACGGTCGGCCGGTGAGAAACCGGTTGACGAAAGCCTTCGGGCGCTTTCGGAGGGGCGTGCGGCCGATTAGCTAGTTGGTGAGGTAACGGCCCACCAAGGCAACGATCGGTAGCTGGTCTGAGAGGACGGCCAGCCACACGGGGACTGAGACACGGCCCCGACTCCTACGGGAGGCAGCAGCAAGGAATCTTGCGCAATGGGCGAAA
>JADFNZ010000048.1 GCA_022563135.1 Chloroflexota bacterium
CCCTGACAAAGACCGTCCAGCGTGCCAGGGAACGAAGCTTCCCTGATCCCCACATTCGCGGCGAAACGCTCATCCCAGAACGCACCATTAGGCATCTGCCCATAGCGACGCGTCACGCGTCGCTGCGCCCGCACGTCGTTCGCGAAAGGAGCATCCCATGTGCGGAATCATCGCCTACCAGGGCTCGCGGGAGGCCGCGCCCATCTTGTTGGACGGCCTCCAGCGGCTCGAATACCGCGGCTACGATAGCGCTGGCTTCGCCGTCGTCGACAGCGAAGGGCGGCTGCACGTGAAGAAATACGCCGGCAAGATCGGTAACCTGGTCGCTCGGATGGAGGGCGTCTTCCCGCCCGGCACCACCGGCATCGCCCACACCCGCTGGGCCACCCACGGCCGCGCGTCCGACGAGAACGCCCACCCTCACCTCGACTGCGAGGGCGACGTGGCGGTCGTCCACAACGGCATCGTCGAGAACTACCTCGCCCTGCGCGAGGAGCTGACCGCGCAGGGCCACCGTTTCGCTTCCGAGACCGACACCGAGGTGCTCGCTCACCTGATCGAGACCTACGTGCGCGCGGGTGAGGAGCTGCCCTCGGCGCTCCGACGCACGATCGAACGCATCGACGGCGCGCAGGCGATCGTCGCGCTTGCGCGCTCACAGCCGGGGCGTCTGGTCGCCGCCCGCGCCGGCAACGCCGGCGGCCTCGTCGTCGGCTACGGCACGAACGAGCGCTTCGTCGCCAGCGACCTCCCAGCGCTGCTGCACGAGACGCGCGAGGTCGTCTTCCTCGCCGACGGTGAAGTGGCCGAGCTCGCAGCGGAGGGCGTTCGTTACTGGGACGGCGACGGCCAGCCGGTCGCGCGCTCGTCGCAGACCGTCGCGCTCGACCCCGTCGCCGCCGCAAAGGGCGTCTTCAAGCACTTCATGGCGAAGGAGATCGCCGAGCAGCCGGAGTGCGTGCTCGATACCTTCCGCGGGCGGGCGATCTTCGACCGCTCGACCGTCGAGCTGCCCGATCTCGCCGTGTCCGAGGAGACGCTGCGCTCCGTCCAGCGCGTCGTCCTCATCGCGATGGGCACCAGCTTGCACGCGGCCATGCTCGGCCGCCACTACATCGAGCGCATCGCCGGCATTCCCGCCGAGGTCGACAACGCGGCGGAGTTCCGCTACCGCAGCCCGCTCATCGGGCCGGAGACGCTCGTCATCTCCGTCGCGCAGTCCGGCGAGACGGTCGATACGCTGGAGGCGATGCACGAGGCGAAGCGGCGCGGCTCGCTGCAGATCACCGTCTGCAACACGCCCGGCGCCCAATCGACCCGCCTCGCCGACGGCACGGTCTACACGCGCTGCGGGCCCGAGATCGGCGTCGCGAGCAGCAAGACGCTCACCGCCTCGACCACGGCACTCTATCTCCTCGCCTGCCACCTCGGCCGCGTGCGCGGCGCCCTGGATAGCGCCGCGCTGGCGGAGCTGGTCGAGCCGCTGGCGCACCTGCCGGACCTGATGGGCCACACGCTCCAGAGCGAGCCGAAGATCGAGGAGCTGGCGCACGAGTTCTTCCGCCGCCAGAACTTCCTCTTCCTCGGCCGCGGCCTCCAATACCCGGTGGCAATGGAAGGCGCGCTCAAGCTGAAGGAGCTCAGCTACATCCACGCCGAGGGCTACCCGGCGGGCGAGATGAAGCACGGCCCCATCGCGCTCATCGACGAAGCGATGCCGACGATCGCCATCGCAGTTCGCGACGGCATGCGCGAGAAGATGCTCTCGAACATCGAGCAGGTGAAGGCGCGCGCCGGCACGGTCATCGCGCTAGTGAACGAGGGTGACCGGGAGCTAGCGGCGAAGGTCGACCACGTGATCGAGGTGCCGGAGACGACGCCGCTGCTGCTGCCGCTGCTCACGCTGCTGCCGCTCCAGCTCCTCGCTTACCACATCGCCCTCCGCCGCGGCTGCGACGTAGACCAGCCGCGCAACCTGGCGAAGACCGTGACGGTGGAGTAGGGGCGATTTGCGAATCGTCCCTACGTGGCATGCGCCGCTCCGCCCTGTCCATGGAAGGGCGGTTGACATTCTGGCCGGTGCTAGAGAACATAGGCAGGCAATATCACTTGGGAGCTGAGGAGAAGAAGCAAATGGGCGGGACGATCTTCCTAGTTGGAGACGACGGAGAGCTAGTTGAAATGAATGAGGAGGAGTACGCCTTGGAGGAGCGCCTTCAAGAACTACTGGCGAAATACCCCCGCCTGCTAGCGGGCGATCAGATGGATAGCGAGAAGCCGCCGCGGTGGATCTTGGTTACCCGCGAAGCAGGCGTGCCATCAGAAGAGGGAGGTTCAGATCGCTGGTCCGTTGACCACCTCTTTCTAGATCAGGAAGGTATTCCAACCCTCGTCGAGGTCAAGCGCAGCACGGACACCCGAATCCGCAGGGAAGTAGTCGGCCAGATGCTGGACTACGCGGCCAATTCGGTTGTCTACTGGCCTGTTGAAGAGATCCGTGCCAGATTCAACACACAGTGGGGCTCGAATGGAGCCGACCCAGACGAGAAACTGACCGATTTCCTGGGGGCGGATGCCGACGTCGAGGAATTCTGGGATCGGGTCGCCACGAACTTGAAGGCAGGCAAAGTACGCCTCCTCTTCGTCGCCGACAAGATACCGCCGGAGCTTCGACGGATCGTGGAGTTCCTCGGTGGCCAGATGAATCCGGCCGAGGTATTCGCAGTGGAGGTCAAGCAGTTCCTCAGTAAGGATGGCCGGCAAACGCTCGTGCCGCGCGTCGTAGGGAACACAGCGACTGCCGAGAGGAGGCGGCGATCGCCTGCGACGAAGTGGACCGAACCTCGCTTTTTCAAAGTGCTGTCCGACATCGCGAATCCCGAGGTGGTTGCTCTGGCCCGCGAACTCTTCGTCTATGCTAGGCGAGTCTCTGGACGTACTCCGGACTGGGGAACAGGCAAGGAGCGGGGATCGTTTACTTCCCGGATGATAACGGATGCTGGACGTTTCAGCCTCTTTTCCGTCTACACAACCGGCGAATTCACGCTCAATTTTGGTTGGAACCACGAGCAATTGGGAGACGTTGGTGCTGTTCTATCCGAGAAGTACAGACAGCGTGTTCGCGAAAAGCTAGGCCTTGAATTCGATGCTCAGACATGGGAACGCAAGTGGCCAATGGCTGATCTAGGCCTCATCACATCTGATCAGGCAGCCAAGTTAAGAGAACTGACTGAGGCCTATGTCTCTGACATAGATGAAGCGGTCCAGGAACAATCGGAGTCGTAGTCTCCTCACCGCCCCTTGTACTGCGGCTTGCGCTTCTCCGCGAAGGCGCGCGGGCCCTCGCGGGCGTCTTCGCTGGCCATCACCTGCGCGACGGCTTCGTTCTCGATGCGTTCGGCCTCCTTCAGCGGCAGGCTTAGGCCGCGTAGCACGGCCTCCTTCGCCTTGCGCACGGCGAGCGGCCCGTTCTCGGCGATCTTCGCCGCGAACTCCTCCGCCTTCGCCATCAGCTCCGACTGCGGCACGACGTAGTTCACCATGCCGATGCGGTGGGCGTGCGCCGCCGTGATATTGTCGCCGACTAGGATGACCTCCATCGCGTTCGCGAACGGGATCTGGCGCGGCAGCCGCACCAGCCCGCCGCCCGCCGGGATAATGCCGCGCTTCACCTCGGTGAGACCGAGCGTCGCGTGCTCTGCGGCGATGCGGATGTCGGTCGCCTGCACGAGCTCGGTGCCCGCGGCGAGGCAGTAGCCGTTGATCGCGGCGATCACCGGCTTATAGAGCGGATAGTTGCGCAGCAACGCTGTGAGGCCCAGCGAGCGGTCGTCCATCAGCCGTTGGTCCCACTCGTCCTCGGGCTGGCGAGCGCCGGTCATCAAGGGGATCAGCCGCTTGAGGTCGGCCCCGGCGCAGAACGACTGATCGCCTGCGCCTGTGACGATCGCCACGCGCGCGTCGTCGTCGCGGTCGAACTCGATCCACGCTTCGGCCAGGCGCACCATCGCTTCGGGGTTGAGCGCGTTGCGCACCTCAGGCCGGTTGAGCGTGATGTAAGCGACGTGGTCGCGCATCTCGTAGGTGACTGCCGGGTCTGCCATGGGAATCTCCTTCTCGTGATTAGCCGCTCTTCAGCCGTGCCTCCAGGATGCGCAGCAACTTCGGGCGCTCCGGCTCGATGCCATCGACCAGCCGGTTCGCCGCGACCGGTATCTCCCAGCGCGCGACGAGCCGCTCGTCCACAGGCCGAGCCTTGCGGTAGGCGCGCCGGTACGACCAGCGCAGGGCAGCCCGTCCGACCAGCGTCAGCAGCCGCAGCGGCAGCGACGACCCGGGCGGCAGGTCTCCGAGGCGAATCATCAGATCGCTGCGGGCGTAGTCCGCGGTGGGGTCTCCTCGCATCACATTGGTCCAGTCGATGACGACCGGCTTCTCGCCCGCCCACATGATGTTGCCGGGGTGGAAGTCGCCGTGGCAGAGCCGGTCCCCCTGCGGGAGCTGCTCCAGCTCGCCCAGGGCGAACTCGGCTACGTGCTTCGGCACCATGCCGGACGATTCGATGCGCCGCTTGAGCATGGCGTTGAGCGGGAGGATGTCGGCCGGCGCAACCGTTTCGTGGAGCTGCGCTTGCATTTCGCCGAACACCTGCGCCACGTCGAAGATGCGCCACGGCTTGCGACCGATCAGCGTGAGCATATCGATGCCGTCGATGCGTTCCATGATCAGGCCGGGCCGCCCCCGCACCGTCGTCGTGCCGTGCACTGCCGGCACGCTCACGCCCGTCGCCGCGGCCGCCTGCATCGCGTGTGCCTCCCACTCGACTTGCTGTGCGGCCTCCGGATTGCGGAGCAGCCGCAGAACCGTGCCGTTCTCCCACGCGAAGATCTCTGCCTCGCGGCCCTCGGCGATCAGCTTGAGCTCTGGCTGCGCGGCCATCCTGCGCTACTTGTCGCGCTCGCCGCCGTGCTCCAGCGCGGCGTGGGCTGCCGCCAGCCGGGCGATCGGCACCCGGTAGGGCGAGCAGCTCACGTAGTCCAGCCCCACGCGGTGGAAGAAGTCGATCGAGCGCGGGTCGCCGCCGTGCTCGCCGCAGATGCCGAGCTTGAGCGACGGCCGCGCCTTGCGCCCCGCCTCCACCGCCTGGCGCACCAGCGCGCCGACGCCCACCTGGTCGATCGTCTCGAAGGGGTTGTCGGAGAGGAGGCCCTGGTCGAGGTACTGCGTGAGGAAGCTCGACTCGGCGTCGTCGCGGCTGAAACCCAGCGTCGTCTGCGTCAGGTCGTTCGTGCCGAACGAGAAGAACTCCGCGTCGTTCGCGATCTCGCCGGCGGTGAGCGCCGCCCGCGGCAGCTCGATCATCGTGCCGAAGAGGTACGGCACGTCGACGGCCTCCTCGCGCAGCGTCTCCCGCGCGACGCGCTCCAGCAGCGCCCGCAGCCGCTTCAGCTCGGTGTCGAAGCTGACGAGCGGGATCATGATCTCCGGGTGGACGGCGACGCCGTCCTTGGCCACCGCCGCCGCCGCGCGGAAGATGGCGCGCACCTGCATCTCGTTCACTTCCGGGTAGAGGATGCCTAACCGGCAGCCGCGCAGGCCGAGCATCGGGTTGACCTCACGTAAGGCCTCCACCTGGCGCAACATCGCCTCCCGCTCGCGCAGCTCGAACGAGTCGGGCGACTCGATCCGCAGCCGCGTGACCGATTCGAGCAGTTCGTCGTGGTTCGGCAGGAACTCATGCATCGGCGGGTCGATGAGGCGGATCGTGACCGGCCGGCCGGCCATCACGCGGAAGATCGCGTCGAAGTCGCCCTGCTGCATCGGCAGCAGCCGCTCCAGCGAACCGCGGTACTTGCCCATCGGGCCCTCCATGCGGCCGCGCAGCTCCGAGAGCCGTTCTTCGAGTCGTGTTTGCGCGTCGCCGGACGCGCCCGCGACGTCTCTCTCGAGCGCGAGCACGTCCGATTCGAGCGCCTTGGCCTGCGCCGCCGCGAGGATCATCTCCCGCATCACGGGCAGGCGGTCCTTTTCGAGGAACATGTGCTCCGTGCGGCAGAGGCCGATCCCCTCCGCGCCGAACTCGACGGCCTTGGCGGCGTCCTTCGGGTTGTCCGCGTTGGTGCGGACGCCCAGGCGGCGGATCTCGTCCGCCCAGGAGAGGAACTCCGTCATCGCCGGGAAGAGGTCCGCCTCGACCGACGGGATCAACCCGAGCAGGAAGCGGCCGCTCGATCCGTCGATCGTGATCGTCTGCCCCTCCGCGATCGTGAGGCCGCCGACCTGCATCGTGCGGGCGCCTTCGTCCACGTCGATCGCTTCGCAACCCGCGACGCAGGGGATGCCGAAGCCCCGCGCGACGAGCGCCGCATGGCTGGACATACCGCCGCGCTCGGTCAGCACGCCGCGGGACGCCTGCATCCCGTGGATGTCGTCCGGCGAGGTCTCCTGCCGCACAAGAACGACGTCCCGGCCTTCGTGGCCGAGACGCGCGGCGGTATCGGGGTCGAAGACGGAGGCGCCGGCCGCCGCGCCCGGGGAGGCGGGCAGGCCGCGCGCAACCTCGAGGAAGCGTACGCGCTCCAGGAGGGCGCTCTGCTGCTGCTCGTCCATCGCGTGCCACTCCGGCGCGCGTAGCGTCCCGACGACGCTCTCGCCGGCGAAGCTGAGCAGCGCCGTCGATGGCAGCGCGTCCGCCTGCTGCAGCTCGCGGACGCCGTCCTGCGTCGTCACGAAGATCATCTCAGCCCGGCCCTGCACCGCCCGCCCCACCTGCGACGCCACCTCGGCGAGCGCGACGGTCTCCACGCGCGGATCGAGCTGCGGGTGGAGCAGCTCATCGAGCCGGTGCGGCTCTACGCGCAGGATAGCCTCCTCTTTGCTGATTACACCGGCACGCACCATGTCCACCGCGATCGTCACGGCGGCCCGCGTCGTCCGCTTACCGACGCGGCACTGGAGGATGTAGAGCTTGCCCTGCTCCACCGTGAACTCGATGTCCATCGCGTCGCGGTAGTGCTTATCGAGCTTGTCGGAGATCGCTGCGAACTCGTCATAGAGCGCGCGGTTCTCTTCCTTGAGCGCGGCGATCGGCGTCGGCGTGCGGATGCCCGCGACCACGTCCTCGCCCTGCGCGTTCGCCAGGTACTCGCCCCAGATCTCGTTCGCGCCGGAGACCGGGTCGCGCGTGAAGGCGACGCCGGAGCCGGAGTCCTCGCCCATGTTGCCGAAGACCATCGCCTGCACGTTCACTGCGGTACCCAGGTCGTCCGGGATCTTCTCAATGCGACGGTAGTGAACCGCGCGATCCGTGTTCCATGAGCGGAAGACCGCCTCGATCGCCATCCGGAGTTGCACCAGCGGTTCGTCCGGGAACGGCGACCCGGTCTCCTCCTGAACGAGCACTCGATAGCCCTCCGCCGCCGCGCGCAGCGCCTCCGCGGGCATCTCCGCGTCGTGTTCGACGCCGGCGTTCCCCTTCGCCTGCTCGAAGATCGTGTCGAACTTGCGCCGGTCGATCTCGAGCACGATGTCGCCGAACATCATGATGAAGCGCCGCCAGGAGTCGTACCCGAAGCGCCGGTCGCCGGTCGACTCGATCAGCCCTCGCAGCGTCTCCTCGTTCAGGCCGAGGTCGAGGATCGTGTCCATCATGCCGGGCATGGAGAATTTGGCGCCGGAGCGCACGGAGACGAGCAGCGGCTGGGCCGGGTCACCGAAGCGCTTCCGGGTCGATTCCTCGACCTGGCGCAGCGCCGTCTCGACCTCCGCCATCAGCCCTTCCGGCAGCTTCGCTCCGCCCTGGAGGAAGGCGTTGCAGGCCTCGGTCGTGATCGTGAAGCCGGGCGGCACGGGCAGGCCGAGGTTGGTCATCTCGGCGAGATTCGCGCCCTTGCCGCCGAGCAGGTCCTTCTGGTCCCGGTCGCCTTCGTGGAAGAGGTAGACGTACTTGCGATCCGTCATCCATGACTCCTTCCAGCCGCGACCGTCGGCGAAGCGCGGCGAAGTCAGCCTCGGGTCGGGGAGCCTGGTGGCCACGGCCCCGCGCAGCGGCGAGTATTATAGCATGGGGTACCTACCGCGCGTCCTTGCCGCAATACTCGCACCACGTGCGGTCCCGCCACTTCGCCCAGCGGTGCAAGCCTCGCTGGCCGATGTGCAGGTGGACGAGGTCGCGGAAGAATTTTGTGATAGCACCCATGGCTACGTCGTGAGCCGCGCCGACCGGCCTACGCGAACGCGGCGACCACCTCGTCCGAGATGCGCTTGTAGATCTCCGTGTTGTACGGCGGCCGGCTGATCATGATCATGTAGCTCACGCCGGCCTCGGCGAACTTCTCGATCACCCCGCGCACGTGCGCCGCGTCGCCGATCGCGAGCACCTCCGCGGCGCGCTCCGGCGTCGTGCTGGCCATGGCGGCGAAGCGCGATCGGAGGCCCTGCGCGCGCTCGGCGTCGTCGATCAGCATGATCGGCCCGAAGTACGACTTCGTGATCTCGTTCGGGTCACGACCGGCGTCCGCGCAGTGCTTCTCCAACACGGCGATCTTCTCCTTGACGGTGTCCAGGTTGCCCATTACGTTCATCGCGTCCGCGTAGCGGGCCACCGTGCGTAGCGTGCGCTTCTCGCCGCCGCCGCCGATGAAGATCGGCGGGTGTGGCTGCTGCACGCACTTCGGCGAGAATGGCGCCTTGTCGAGCCGGTAGTATTGCCCGCTGAAGTCGACGGGCCCCTCCGCCTCGAACAGCAGTTTGATGAGCTGCACGGCCTCCTCCAGCCGGTCCGAGCGCTCCTTCACCGATGGAAAGTCGATGCCGTAGACGCGGTGCTCCGGCTCGTGCCAGGCCGCGCCCAGGCCGAACTCCAGCCGCCCGTTCGAGATCTGGTCGACGGTCGCCGCCATCTTCGCCAGCACCGACGGGTGCCGGTAGGTGACGCCGCTGACGAGACAGCCGACGCGCAGCCGCTCGGTCATTGCGGCGCCCGCCGCGAGCGCGGTCCAGCCCTCCAGGCACGGCCCGCTGATGTCTTGCCCGGGCCCGGGCGGCACGAAGTGGTCGATCGTCCAGATGCTGTCGAACGCCGTCTCGCGGTCGAGGAAGCGCCAGAAGTCGAGCAGGCTCGACCACTCCTGGCCGTCCTGGCCGGTCTGGATGCCGATGCGGACCTTGGGCGCCATGCGCAGCTCCTCTCTCGTCACGAAACGCGGTTCACACATGCGAGGGCTATTGTAGCCCATAGGGGCGATTCGCGAATCGCCCCTTGCACGAAGCTTCCAGCAACAGGCTAAGGCCTGTCCCACCCGGTCTGTAGCCGGGCCTTTCTAGGCTCGGCAGGCGTTCTGCTGGCGAGGCTGGAAAGCCTCGCCTACAAGTTTCCTTCTTGTCAGGACATCTGCTTGGCCCAGGTGGCCATATCGAAGTAGTCCCGCCACGCGGCGATCTTGCCATCGCGGATCTCGAAGGCGCCCATCACGGGCAGCTCGACCGTCTTCTCCGCGCCGATAAATTTGTCCACGCGCTCCGTCAGCACCAGGTCGCCCGCCGCCGCGATGTTCGTCAGGACCCATTCGGCCCGCTCGAACGGCGCCATGTACTGCTCGATAGCGCCCTTGATCGCGTCCTTGCCCCGGATCGGCTGGATCGGCATGTTGTGATAGACAGCGTCGTCCGCGAAGAAGTCGAGGACAGCCGGGACGTCGTTGTCCGCCCAGGCGGCGCAGAACCGCCGCACGAGGTCGATGTTCTCTTGCTCGGCCATTCGTGCCCTCCTAGCCGATCGTCGCGCCGGCGTTCGAGATCACCGGCTCGCCGCGCTCCGCCGTCGTCGCCTGCACGACCACCCGCGTGTCCGATTCCTTCCAGATCTGCGTCACGATCGTCTCGCCCGGGAAGGCGACGCCGGAGAAGCGCACCTCGAAGTCCTTTAGCCGTGCCGGGTCGCCGCCGCAGACCGAGTGCAGGATCGCGCGGCCCACGTAGCCGAAGGTGCAGAGGCCGTGGATGATCGGCCGGTCGAAGCCGGCCATCTTCGCGAACTCCGGGTCGATGTGGAGCGGGTTGCGGTCGCCAGAGAGGCGATAGAGCGTGGCCTGGTCCGTCGACGTCTTGTACTCCACCGTGTAGTCGGGCGCCTTCTCCGGCGGTAGGTTCTTCTTCGATGCGCTCGGCCCGCGCTCGCCGCCGAACCCGCCCTCGCCGCGGATGAACGCGCCGAAGGTGTTCGTAAAGAGCAGCGTGCCGTTCGCGTCCTTCGTCTCCGCGTCGACCACCACCAGCGCGCCGGAGCCCTTGTCGTAGACCGCGCTGATCTTCCCCTGCGTCGTCAGCTGGCCGCTCGTGGGGATCGGTGCCTTCAGCTCGATGCGCTGCTCGCCGTGGAGCAGCATCATCGGGTTGAACTCGATCACCCGGCCGATGCCCATCAGCGCCGGGAAGGCCGGGACGACCGCGAACGTGGGCAGCACCTGGAGGTTCTTTTCGTAGACGAACGCCAGCTCCTTCGTCGACGCGCCCACGCCCAGCGCGTAGAGCATCACATCGCGGTCGTTGTATTCGTAGGTGTGTGGCAAAAGCTCTTTGCCGGCGGCGGACTGGTCGAGGGCCATGGCGGTATCTCCTTACCTAAGTGTTCACTAAATCGCCCGCAGATTGTAGCATCGCTACGGGTCGCGGGTCGAGGGGCGCGGGGTGAGGGGCGGGTCGAGCGTCATGGGTCGAGGGCAGTGGATCGCTTCGCTGGGCATTGACAGCGGATCGCTAGCTGCTATAGTCGCGGCGTGAGGCGTTGGGGAGCCCGCATCTTCCTGCGTGCTTTCAGCCTCCCGATAGGCCTGGACGCCGTTTCCGCTATGGCAGTAGTGCGCGCTCCCCGCAGAAGGCAACTGTCACAGTAGTACTGCCCGCGCGAGCATAGGGGGTGCAGGCATGCGTTCACTAACCACCGTTCCGTTCATCGAGGCGGAGTCCGGCGAACCCGGTCACTTCTCTTTGAACCGCTCGGCTTCCTCAGAGCCCCCAGTGGTGTCGCCCGCGCTGTAGGAGTGCGCGCCCGCTCCGGCGAGCTTGCCCCCATCGACGATCAGGTACTCCTCGCGAATTGGCCGCCCGTCGAACCAGCACTCCAGAATCTCTCGAACGCCGGCGGCGTACCTGGCCTGGGCCGACAGCGACGTGCCTGAGACGTGGGGTGTCATTCCATGATGGGGCATCGTCCGCCAGGGGTGGTCCTTCGGCGCTGGCTGGGGGAACCAGACATCGCCCGCGTACCCTGCAAGTTGCCCGCTTTCGAGCGCGCGGACAACGGCATCCCGATCGCAGATCTTGCCGCGTGCGGTGTTCACAAGATAGGCGCCGCGTTTCATCTTCGCGATCAGTCCATCGT
>JADFNZ010000049.1 GCA_022563135.1 Chloroflexota bacterium
CACGCTGCAGACCCGCGAGCAGCACATCCGCCGCGAGCGCGCCACCTCCAACATCTGCACCAGCCAGCAGCTCGTCGGGCTCGCCTTCACCGTGGCGCTCTGTACGCTGGGCAAGCAGGGCCTGCGCCGCATGGCGGAGCTCTGCTACCACAAGGCGCACTATGCGGCGGAGCGCATCGCCGCGCTGCCGGGCTACGAACTGCCGGTCTCAGAAGTGTTCTTCCAGGAGTTCGTGGTGCGCTGCCCGCGGCCGCCCGCCGAGGTGAACAAACGATTGCTCGAACGCGGCATCATCGGCGGCTACGACGTGTCAGACCGAATCGAAAACGGCATGCTCATCTGCTGCTCGGAGCTGCATACCCGCGACGAGATCGACCGGCTCGTGGCCGCGTTGGAGGAGATCTCGTGAGCGGGCCACCGGACGGCGACTTCGGCGCGAGGCTGACGTTCGACCTGAGCCGGCCCGGCCGCATCGGCTGCGCGCTGCCGCCGCTCGACGTGCCGGAGGCCGCGCTACCGGACGAGCTGCTGCGCGAAGAGCTGCCCCTGCCAGAGCTCTCGCAGCTCGATGTCGTGCGCTACTTCACCGGCCTCTCGCAGCGCAACTTCAGCATCGACACCGGCTTCTATCCGCTGGGGAGCTGCTCGATGAAGTACAACCCGAAGATCAACGAGGACGTGGCCCGCCTGCCCGGCCTCGCGCAGCTCCACCCGATGCAGACGGCGGAGACGGCGCAGGGCGCGCTCGCGCTGATGCACGGTCTCCAGCGGCTGCTGGCGGAGATCACCGGCATGAACGACGTCTCGCTCGCGCCGGCGGCGGGCGCGCAGGGCGAGCTGGCCGGCATCCTCATCGCGCGGGCGCACCACGGCGCGAACGGCGGCGGCGCGCGGCGGCGCGTGCTGGTGCCGGACTCCGCGCACGGCACAAACCCGGCGACGGCCGCGATGGCCGGGTTCGAGGTCGAGACCATCCCCTCCGACGGCGACGGCAACATGGACGTGGCCGCGCTGGAGCGGGCGCTCGACCAGAACGGCGACGGCGTCGCCGCGCTGATGCTCACCTTGCCGAGCACGCTCGGCCTATTCGAGCCGCGCATCCGGCGCATCGCGGAGCTGCTCCACGATCACGACGCGCTGCTCTACGGCGATGGCGCGAACATGAACGCGATGCTCGGCCGCGTGAAGCCAGGCGACCTAGGGTTCGACATCTTCCACCTGAACCTGCACAAGACGTTCAGCACGCCTCACGGCGGCGGCGGCCCCGGGGCAGGGCCGATCGCGGTGAAGGCGCACCTCGCGCCGTATCTGCCCACGCCCCACGTCCGCAAGAGCGACGGCTGCTTCGCGCTGGAGGCGCCGGAGCGGAGCATCGGCCGGCTGGGGCTCTTCCACGGCAACTTCGGCGTGCTGGTGCGCGCCTACGCCTACATCCTCACGCTGGGCGCGGACGGCCTGCGCGCGATGAGCGAGGCGGCCGTGCTCAACGCTAACTACGTGCAGGCGCGCCTGCGCAACGCCTATCGACTGCCCTACGACCGCCGCTGCATGCACGAAGTGGTCTTCTCCGGCTCGCGCCAGAAGGCGCAGGGCGTGAAGACGCTCGATATCGCGAAGCGGCTGATCGACTACGGCTTCCACCCGCCGACGATCTACTTCCCGCTCATCGTCGACGAGGCGCTCATGATCGAGCCGACGGAGTCGGAGACGAAGGAGGCGCTGGACGCCTTCTGCGACGCGATGCTCGCCATCGCGCGGGAGGCTGAGGAGTCGCCCCAGGTCGTGCGCGACGCCCCGGTGAGCGCACCGCTCCGCCGCCTGGACGAGGCGACCGCCGCGCGCAAGCCGGTCCTCCGCTGGCGGCGCGCTGGGTAGTAAAGTTTTCGCTCACTGGGGAGTGTAATTCGGCGCATTCGGGCCTAGAATACGCTCCGTCAGATGTGTTCGACCCTTGCCGGAGGTGTTTCGATGCGAATCGCGATCTTCGCCCTTACGCTCCTGCTAGCCGTTGTGGCCGTGACAACGGTTCATGCCCTGGACGTAACCAATGCCAGTAACGATGACAGCGCAGCGATGGGATCGAGGGTCCCTGAGGTTGCCGGCCCATCGTTTGAGGTAGACCTGCATCCGCTCTCCCCGCCGAACGGGCCGGTTTCTCCTATTAACCTGCCTCCACGCGACTGCGGTTTCTTCTCTCCGCCGAACGGCCTTTCGCCTGTCGCGATCATCTGCCCGCCCGCGACCGGCGGCGGCACGACGACGAGCGCCGGCGGCGCGGCTCTTGCTTACGCCGGCCTGGGCATCGCGGGGCTGGCGGTGGCGATGTTCGCGGGCGGTCTCGCGTTGCGCGTGCGGGACGGAGGCAGGAAGGCAGACTGATGCGCATCGCGAGCATTGCGCTGGCGGCTATGCTCCTGGGCGTAGCGGCGCTGGCTACTGTGCAGGCGCAGGAGCCGATATCCACCACGGGGCCAGAGGGCAGCATTTCCGGCCGGCTTATCTTCGAAGGATGGCAGCCCACGTATGAGGAGGGTGCGGTAAACATTTCGTTTGCACTCTTCATCATCCCAGCTGACCGGCCACAGCCGATAGATATCGTTGAAAGCCTGCCGAGAATCGAGATGGCTGATGCAGATGGCATATTCTCAATTGGCGGTCTCGCGAATGGCGATTACCTCCTTCTTCCCCTCGGACGCGTCGGGAGTTCAACGCCAGCGCCTGAAGTGATTATGCTTGCTGGGGAACCTGGCGCTGAGCCGGTTTCTGCCTTGGCTGTGCCGATCACTGTCGCAGATGGGGAGGCGGTGGTGGGCATCGAGATCCGCATCCTGCCACCGAAGGCGCCGCCCACGCCCACGCCGACACCGGCTCCGACTGGCAGCATTTCCGGCCGACTGTCCGTTGAAGGTGATTCTGGTATGGACTTGCGAAACGTGATTCTATCCCACCTCGCATTGATTCGCGTTGAGGCTCAACAGCCATTCGATCCCTTCCTCCTATTCGACCTGCCTACGGGGTACCACGTGGAGGCTGACGACGAAGGCAATTTCACATTCGCGTCGGTTGCGGACGGTGAGTATTTTCTGATGGTACTCCCTCCTGATTTCGGGCTGCCGGGCTTCGAGCCAGTGAATCCTCTGCCCGAACAAGTTACGGTCCTGACCCAGAAAGGCGTCGTAGATAGTTCAGCACTACGAGTGACGATCAATATGGGCGAGGCGGTGACTGGCATCGAGATCGTTGTGAGGCCCGTGATCGAACCTATAACGCCGCCCTCGAACGGGACCGGCCCGGTTTCTCGGCCAGACACGCTCATCGCCTACGCCGTCCTCGCCGTTGCCGGGCTGGCTGTGGCGATGTTCGCTGGCGGCCTGGCGCTGCGGGTGCACAGGAAGGTGGCCTAATGCGAATCACGAGCATTGCGCTGGCGGCCGCGCTCCTGGGCGCAGCGGCGCTCGCAGGCGTTCACGCACAGGAGCCGACGGGGAGCATCTCCGGACGCATCGTCTTCGTTGGGGAGCAGCCGGTGTACATTCCCTTTGATCTGAACGTTCCATTCCTCATGTTCGTCATCCCGGCTGATATTGAGCAGCCTTTGGACTTCAATGTGCGGGTGATCTTTCTCCTCGATCATGTCGTGGCAGCTGACGAAGACGGCAACTTCACGGCCACCGGCCTCGAGGACGGCGACTACTTCATCATCCCTACGGGAACTCTGGAGAACAGTCGGCCGCCTCCCGAGACGATCGCTGTGGACGAAGGCGAGGGGCCCACGACGCGCCTGGTCGTTCGGGTCACCGTCGCCGCTGGTCAGGCCGTCAGCGGTGTAGAGCTATTCGTGGTTGCAGCTGCCAGCTCACCGGAACCAGATGGCGACGGATGCCGGAATCTCTCGCCGCCGAACGGTCTTTCGCCGTTCGCGGGCATTTGCCCGCCTACGACCGGCGGCGGCGGCACGACGACGAGCGCCGGCGGCGCAGCTCTTGCCTACCTCGGCCTCGCCGTTGCGGGTCTGGCCGTGGCGATGTTCGCGGGCGGCCTCGCCCTGCGAGCGCGGACAGCGTAGACCTAGCCGTTCGCGCTCGATACCATAGGCGGCACATGTCCCGCACTCGAGGTCTCCTCGCGCTGCCTCTCGTCTTGGGTCTGGCCCTCTTCGCCTGCAACGGCGATAGCGGCCCGCCCCGGATCGAGCTGCCCGAAGGGTTCACCGCCTTCGTAGTGGCGGAGGGCTTCGCCCTGCCAACGGTCGTCTTCCGCGGGCCGGGCGGGCAGCTCTACGTGACCCAGATCGACGGCGGCGTGTTCCGGCTCGAGGATCGCAACGGCGACGGCGTGTTCGAGGAGGCGATCGAATACGCACGGGGAGGCGCCGCGCTCACAGGCGCCACGTTTGGGCCCGAAGGCAGGCTCTACCTTTCAAGCCCCGGGCGGGTGACCGTCGTGCGCGATACTAACGGTGACACGATCGGGGACTCGAGCGAGACGATCGTATCCGGCCTGCCGACCGGCAACCACCAGAACAACAGCTTGGTCTTTGGACCGGACGGTAAGCTCTACATCACGCTCGGCTCCACCTGCAACGATTGCGTGGAAGAGGATGGGCGCTCCGCCACGATCCTCCAGGCCAATGCCGACGGTAGCGATGTTCGCGTTTACGCCCGCGGCCTGCGCAACTCCTACGACATCCTGTTCGATCCCCAAGGCCGCCTCTGGGCGACGGACAACGGCTCCGACCCGACCGATCCGGATTGCAACACGATCGATGAGCTAAACCTGGTCGAAGAGGGCGGCGACTATGGATGGCCGTACTTTCCCGCCTGCGATAGCTTCGCATCCGGTATTCCACCGGTCGGTAACCTAGGCTTCAACACTGCCTCCACCGGCCTCGCCTACTACGGTGGCGACCACTTCCCACGCCGGTATCAGGGCAACATCTTCATCACGCTCTGGGGGCGCCTCCACGGCCCGCCGGAGCCGGCGGGCCACATCGTCGTTCGCGCGATCATCACGGAGACCCCAGCTGGGCCGGTGGCACGCGTGGAGGAGTTCGGCACGGGCTTCGCCAACCCGATCGATGTGATCGTGGATGAGGATGGGACGCTTCTCGTGCTTGACTTCGGCACCGGCAAGCTCTACCGGATCGTCTACACGCCTTAGCCGCCCGGCGGGGCGAAGTAGACGATGCGCGCCGTGATCAACTAGCCGACGTAGAGCCTGAAGCCCAGCGCGATTCCCAGGGTGTGCAGTCCACTCGCCGGCGGCGGCTCCCGTGTGGCCGGCCGCCTCGGCTAAGCGAGCTGCGGCACGACGACGAGCGCCGGCGGCGCAGCTCTTGCCTACCTCGACCTAGGCGTTGCTGGGCTGACCGTGGCGCTCTTCGCGGGTGGGTTCGCGCTGCGGGCGCGCCGGGCGTAGACCTAGCCGTTCGCACTCGATACCATGGGCGGCACATGCCGCGCACTCGAGCTCTCCTCGCGCTGCCTCTCGTCTTGGGTCTGGCTCTCTTCGCCTGCAACGGCGGTAGCGGCCCGCCCCCTACGGCCACGCCCCCGGCGACTATCGCAGCGAATAGCACGCCGGTACCTACGTCAACTCTGGCCGTCGCCATACCAGACACGCCGCCCAGCCTGGGGATCGAGCTGCCCGAAGGGTTCACCGCCTTCGTTGTGGCAGAGGGTTTCGCGACGCCGACTGGCGTCTTCCGCGGGCCGGACGGGCACATCTACGTGACCCAACTCGATGGCGAAGTCTTCCGGCTTGAGGACGCGGATGGCGACGGCGTGTTCGAGAATATTGTGGAATACTTCCTGGACGGCGACGGCCTCAGCGGCGCCGCGTTTGGACCCGATGGCGGACTCTATCTGTCGAGCCGCGGGCGGGTGACCGTCGTGCGCGATACAGACGGCGACACGCTCGGCGACTCAAGTGAGACGATCGTCTCCGGCCTGCCGAACGGCAACCACCAAAACAACAGCTTGGTCTTTGGACCGGATGGCTTGCTCTATATCACCCTCGGCTCTACCTGCAACGAGTGCGACGAGCGAGACGAGCGCTCCGCCACGATCCTCCAGGCCAACCCTGACGGCAGCGACGTTCGCATCTACGCCCGCGGCCTGCGCAACTCCTACGACATCCTGTTCGATCCCCAGGGCCGCCTCTGGGCGACGGACAACGGCTCCGACCCACCGTGCAACACGACGGACGAGCTGAACCTGGTTGAGGAAGGGGGCGATTACGGCTGGCCCTACGCCCCGGGGTGTGACAACTTCAGCGATGGCGTCCCGCCGGTCGGCGACCTCGGCTTCAACACTGCCTCCACCGGCCTCGATTACTACGGCGGCGACCACTTCCCACGCCAGTATCAGGACAACATCTTCATCACGCTCTGGGGCGGGTTCGACTTCGCGCCGGACCCAGGTGGCCGCACCCTCGTGCGCGCGACCATCACAGAGACCCTGGCTGGGCCGGAGGCACGCGTGGAGGAGTTCGCCACGGGCTTTGCCAACCCGATCGATGTAATCGTGGACGAGGACGGCACGCTCCTCGTGCTCGACTTCGGCGCCGGCAAGCTCTACCGGATCGTCTACACGCCTTAACCGTCTGGCGGGGCGAAGTAGACGATGCGCGCCGTGTCCCACTCGGCGATGTAGACGGTGCCGTCCGGGCCGACTACGACATCCAGCGGGCTTGCGAGCACATCGGGCACGAGCTGCGAGATGGACTCCACGCGCGTTCCATCGGGCGAAAGCTGTACCCGTTGGACGAGGTCGTGATTCCACTCGACGTAGATCAGGTCGCCGCGCAGGGCGCCCCCGAAGGCGTCTGACGTGTATTCCGCGAGGCCATTGGCGGAGACTGAGTACCCCAGCGTGGCGATCGGCGGCGTGACGCGGCCCGTGCCGTCGTCCGAGGCATGGTAGACGCACTGGCGCGGGTCGAACGTCCCGCGATTCCGGTTGGGATGACCATAGTATTGCCCCCGCACGATGAGGTTCAGCTCGTCCGGCGCCCACGGGCCTTCGCCCTCGCCGGCGCAGTCGAGTGACGCGCTGCCAGCGCGCGGGTTGGGGCCGTTGTCCGTGGCGTAGAGATGCCCGTTTGAGTGCAGCACGAGGTCGTATGGGTTGCGAAGGCCGCCGGCGTAGACGCGAACGTCGCCAGTAGCCTGAACGAACATCCTCTCCGAAACCTCTGACTCCAGATAGCGCACCGCGCCGTCGAAGTCGATGTGCTGAAGCTCCGCGAGGAGGATGGCGCCCGAGAGCGGCGTCTCCGGCCGGGGATGGCGCTCGCTCATGGCGCCTGCATTCGTCGTACCGCCCTGCGCGATGAAGAGCCGGCCTTCGGCGTCGAATGCGATGCCGTTCGTGCCGTGCTCGTTGGCCCCTGCCGGCAGTCCGGTGATCAGATCGACCGGCCGGAAGTCCGGCGCGACGAGCCGGGAGATCTTGCCGGGGAAGCGGGGGCCGTGCTCCCCGCTGAAGAGCGTGGTATGGGAGACGTAGAGCGTGACCGGCTCTGGCGGATCCGCGGGGTTGAAGGCGATGCCGAGGACCATGTCCAGGTCATCCGCCTTGGCGATCACCTCCACGCCGGTCACCGTCCGCTCCTCGAGGGTAATCGCCGTGATCTGACCGTCCAACTGGCCGACGTAGAGCCGCCCGTCCGGCCCGAACGCAAGCGTGGTGGGGTCGGTCAGGTTGAGGCCGGGGCCGGCCAGCTCGCCGCGGACGAACGGTAGCTCGTCGGGTGGCGCGAGACGCGAGGGTTCGGTCGAGCCGGGGGTGGTCGCGGGCACGGGAGGTGGTGGCGGGACGGGCGTGGGAGTCGCAGTGGGAACTACCGTGGGCGTCGGCGTGGGGAGCGCGCTCGGGCCCGTGCAGGCTGCCAGCAACGCGAGCGAGCAGCCCAGCGCGATTCCCAGGATGCGCAGTCCGCTCGCGGGGCGCGGCGCACGTGTGGCTGGCCGCATCGGCTAGGCGAGCTGCGGCACGGTGAGCTGTCCGTGCGGGAGCACCGCCACCGTGGGGTCGCGGCCGTGCTCCCCGCGGTGGCGCTCAGATAGCTCGAAGACCGTTGCCGTGACGTCCGCGCACCAGTTGAGGTGCGCGGCCTCGGTCGTCTCGCGCGACATGCTGGAGTGGAGCCAGACGTCAGCCTTCGACTGCGCCATCGCCTGGCTCTGCACGCCCCACTGGTCGTAGCGAGCGAAGCCCGGCGAATGGATACGCTGGAGTAGCGCGCTCGGCGAGGCCTCGCTCCTGAGCAGCTCCGTGTACTCGGCGAGGCCGAGGCCGTCGCGGCACTCCGCCGCGAGGACGATCGCGCCGCCGTCGCGAACGGCCCGCGCCGCTACGGAGATCCCCTTCACCGATTGGTAGAGGTTGAGGTCCGCCGGATAGCCCATGTTCGTGCTCACGACGATGTCGAAGAGGTGGGGGAGGGGGCGCAGGTACTGTCGCTCCGCCTGGGCGATGGCCGTATCGTGGACGGCGACGAGCTCGCCCGCGAAGACGCTCGTCAGCTCACGCTCCTGGTTCAGGGTCACGTTCACGCTGAAGGTTGGGCGGCTGAGGAGGGCCAGGTCGCGCATCTCCTCGAAGATTGGATTGCCGCCGGTCGTGCACCAGGTCGCCTTCGGGTGGCCGAGCATCTCCGCGCCGTGATTGCTCATCACGATGTCGGCGCCCGCCACGCCCGGCACCACCGCCTTGCCGCCGCCCGAATAGCCCGCGAACATGTGCGGCTCCACGAAGCCGGTGACGATGCGGACCTCCGCCTCCAGATAGCGCCGGTTGAGCCAGACCTCTACGCCGCGGGCCGTGGCGGTGAGGTAGGAGAGCGTCGCCTTCTCGCGCGCGAGGTGGTTGACGACTTCGTACTCGCTTGCGATCTGGGGCCCCAAGATGCGTTCGATCTCCGCCGTGGTGCTCTCGCGATGCAGCCCGGTGCCGATGACGATGACGATGTTCTCGCGTTCGATGCCCGCCCCACGGATGGCATCGAGCACCGGCGGCAGGAGGAGCCGGTTGGGCATGGGGCGGGTGACGTCGCTGACGACGATGGCGACGGTGCTCTCGCGGCGCACGAGCTCCCGCAGCGCCGGTGCGCCGAGCGGCCGCTCAATCGCGTCCGCGACGGCGCGCGCCGGCTCGGCCAGGGCGGGGACTGGCTCGGGCTCCAGCACGAGCGTGCCATCCGGCAACTCCACGTCCAGGCCGTGCTCTCCGTAGGCCAGGCGAACGAGCATCTCGCGTCGATGCTACGGGAGCGGCTGTGGCGTGTCAACGGAGCCCAGGCGCGGCCCCCAGTGGTGGCGATCACCTTGCGCGGGCCGCCCGCTCCGCTACCATCTGCGGTATGGGCAACCGCAGCGGCATCGTCCTCGCAATGGTCTTGGTGGGCGCGTTCATGTTCGTCGCCTGCGGCGGTGGCGACGGCGGCGTGTCGCAAGCCGTGGACGTGCCGTCGGTCGGCGGTTCGGTCCTGGGCGGCGAGGCGGTGAGCTACCAGACGGAGGACGGGGTGATTATCGTTGCGGAGTTCCTCGAGCCCGGCAACGTGTCTGAGCCACCGATCGTGATCCTGCTGCACCAGTTCGGCGGCAGCCGCGGCCAGTGGGCGGGCCTGGCGCCGGCCCTGTTTGAGCGGGGCTATGCGGTGCTGGCGCCGGATCTGCGTTCCTTCGGCGCGAGCGATCGGGCGGTGCGGGACGGTCGCCAAGTGCCGTACGAGCTCACGAACCTTGACGAGATGGTGCTGGACGTCGCAGCGGCGCTCGCATGGTTGGAGGCGCGCTCCGGCATCGACACGAGCCGCATCGCCGTGATCGGCGCCAGCGTAGGCGCGAACATCGCTTACGTTTCGTCCGGGGCGTTCGACGCGGTAGATACCGCCATCGCCATGTCGCCGAGCGCCAGCACCGGCGGCAGCGTGCTGCTGGGCCGCGACGTGCCGGACTTCAGCCCGCGTTCCGTCCTCTTCATGAGCGACGAGCGGGAGAGCGGCGAGGCACGGACGCTCGCAGCGACCGTGGCGGAGCCGGTGGAGACGAAGGTGTACGGTGGCGCGACCGCCCACGGCGTCGCGCTGCTCGCGAACGAGCAGACGGTGCAGGACATCTTCGACTGGCTGGCGGAGCACCTCTAGCGCGATCGTCCGCTAGCCGGCGTCTCCCTCAATGCGAAAGACCGGGTGGTCCGGCGCGATGCGCCGAAGCTCCTCGTCCTGCGAGTCCTTCGTCGCGTCGAAGTAGGCGGCGGTGGCGCCTCCCCAACGCTCCAGGTAGTCGCGCAGGAGCGGTGGCTTCTGGCCGTCGGCCACCTCGGTCACTCTGATCGGCTCGCGATTCGAGCCGGACCGCAGCTCGCCCTCACCCGCGGCGCGGAGGTTGCGCACGGCCTGCCGCAGCCGTTTCTCGTTTTCCACCAGCGCGAACCGAACGTAACCTTCCCCCTGGGGCCCGAAACCGATACCCGGAGACACGGCCACGAGCGCCTTCTCGAGCACTAGCTTGGCGAATTCCAGCGAGCCCGCCCACTCGTAGCGCTCGGGAATCTTGCCCCACAAGAACATCGTTGCCCGCGGAGGCTCGACCATCCATCCGGCGCGATGCAGTCCGGAGACCAGCACGTCGCGGCGTTTCTGGTAGATGTCACGAATCTTCTTCGTCTCTTCCCCGCATTCCCGCAGCGCGATGATCGAGGCGATCTGAATGGGCTGAAACACGCCGTAGTCGAGATAGCTCTTGATGCGGCCCAGGGCGGCGATCATTTTCCGGTTGCCCAGGCAAAAACCGACTCGCCAGCCAGCCATGTTGTAGCTCTTCGACATCGAAAAAATTTCCACCGCCACGTCTTTCGCGCCCGGCACCTCGAGGATGCTCGGCGGTTCATAGCCGTCAAACCCCAGATCGGCATAGGCGAAGTCGTGTACGATCATCGTGCCGTGCTTCCGGGCCAGCTCGACCATGCGCTCAAAGAAGGTCCGGTCCACGCAAATCGTGGTCGGATTGTGCGGGAAGGAGATGAGGATCATCTTCGGCGGCTGCATCGCCTTGCGGTAGACCTCTTCCACCCGATGCAGGAAATCGTCCGGGCTCGTAAGCGGCACGTTGATGGCCTGTCCGTCGGCCATGACGATGCCCCACTGGTGAATGGGATAGGCGGGGTCGGGCGTCACGACCGGATCGCCCGGGCCGACCACCGCGAAGAGCAAGTGCGCCAGCGCGTCCTTCGCGCCCATGGTCACGATCGCCTCGGTCTCCGGGTCGAGGCTCACTCCGTAGCGGGCCCGGTACCGCTTCGTAATTTCCTCCCGCAGACGGGGGATGCCCTTCGACATCGAATAGCGGTGGTTGCGCTTGT
>JADFNZ010000050.1 GCA_022563135.1 Chloroflexota bacterium
AAAAAGTGCAGAAGTATCGCGAGGGGATCGCGAAGTCCCTGCCCGTCGGCAGCTTCGTCAACAACAACTTCGCCGGTTTCACGCTCATGCACTGCGGCCGCGACGACGCCGATGCGCTCAAGGTTGGCGGCCCCGGCGCGGAGTGGTATGTCACCGCCACGAATATGCTCTACGCTATCTGGGCGCAGGCGGGCGCGCAGTCGTACCAGTGGTACGCAGAGCAGTTCGAGAAGGGCAAGGCGGGCGCGGACGTCGACATCGCCCGCATGGCGGACGACGGCATCCTCTGCATCGGCGGGCCCGAGCGGTGCGAACAGATCGCGCGCCACTACGAGGCGCAGGGCATCGATCAGCTCATCTTCCTCGTGCAGGCCGGCGGCACGCCGCACGAGGCGATCATGGAGTCGCTCCGGCGCTTCGGCGAGAAGGTGCTGCCGCAGTTTCGGGAAGCGAAGGCGTCGGTCTAGGAGCCGTTTCCGCGCGCTGCCGACGGCTCCCTACAGCTCCATCTCGCGGAGATCGTCCCCGCGGCGCAGAGACGGCTCGGTGCGCTCCTCCACGTACTCCGGCGTGACGCCGGGCGCCACCTCCCGCAGTAAGAGGCCATCCTCTGTCACGTCGATCACCGCCAGGTCCGTCACGATCAGGTCGACCACGCCCGGGGCCGTGAGCGGGTAGTCGCAGCGCACGCGGATGCGCGGCTCATCGTCGGGCGTGGTGTGGCTCATCGCGACGATGAGCCGGCGCGCGCCACACGCCAGGTCCATCGCACCGCCGATCGACCCGCCGCCCCGCTCTGGCAGATACCAGTTCGCCAGGTCGCCTCGCTCCGAGACCTGCAGACCACCCAGCACCGCGACGTCGATGTGACCGCCGCCAATCATCGCGAAGGAGGTGGCGCTGTCGAAGAAGCTCGCGCCCAGGGCCAGCGTGACCGGCTGGCCGCCGGCGTTGATCAGGTCGGGGTCGAACTCGCCCTCGCTGATGCCGGCGTAGCCGAGGATGCCGTTCTCCGCCTGGAAGAGGATCTGCTCGCCCGGCGGGAGGAAGTTCGACACCAGCGTCGGCAGCCCGATGCCGAGGTTCACGACCATCCCCTCGCGCAGCTCCTTCGCCACGCGCAATGCGATCAGCTCGCGGCTCAGTCCCACGGTCATCGAGTCGTCACCCATGCAAGCGCACCGGTACCGGCTCGCACTGGACGACGCGGTCGACGTAGACGGCCGGCGTCCCGATCCGCTCCGGATCGAGCTCTCCCGTCTCCACCACGGCCTCTACTTCCGCGATGACGATCTCCGCGGCCGTCGCCATCGTCGGGTTGAAGTTGCGCCCGGCCCGGCGGTAGACGAGGTTGCCCAACCGGTCCGCCTTCCACGCCTTGATCAGGGCGAAG
This sequence comes from Chloroflexota bacterium, assembly GCA_022563135.1. The sequence continues at coordinate 1,394 of JADFNZ010000050.1, forward strand.
TCCGCCCGCAGTGGCTTCTCCAGCAGGAATTCGTCGCCGTCGACGGTGACCAGCTGCTTCCCGTCCTGCACGGTCGTCCCCAGACCGGTGCGGGTGAGCACGCCGCCCAGGCCGGCACCTCCGGCGCGGATCCGTTCGACGAACGTGCCCTGCGGCACCAGCTCCAACTCCACCTCCCCGCGACGGTACTGCTCCTCGAACAGGCTCTTCCTCCCCGACGCCGCCCGAATAGCGAAGGTGGCGATGAACTTGGCGAGCTGGCGCTTCTCGCAGAGGACGTCTAGCCTGTCGCCCAGGCCGATGTTGTTGGCGATGCCGGTGATGCCGGTAACGCCCAGCCGCTGCAGCGCCAGGATCAGGTTGGTGGGTGTGCCGGCGGAGACGAAGCCGCCGAACATGATCGTGGCGCCGTTGGGGATGTCCTGCAACGCCTCATCCGGCGTCGCGACCAGCTTGTCGATCACGGCTGCGCGAGCGCTCCCGCGCCCTTCACGCGGCCCGGCAGCTCGCGGCCCACGAGGCCCTCCGCCCAGCGGGCGACCTCGACCAGCGCGGCTAGGTCTACGCCCGTGTCGACACCGCTCTCGTGCAGCATGTACACGAGATCCTCCGTCGCGACGTTGCCCGCCGCGCCCGGCGCATACGGGCAGCCGCCCATGCCTCCCGCGGACGCGTCGAAGCTGTCGACCCCTTCGATGAGAGCGGCGAGCACGTTCGCGAGCGCAGTCCCGCGCGTGTCGTGGGCGTGGAGACGCAGCGACGTGCCCGGCAGCGCATCCCTAAGCGCGCGAAACAGAGCGGCCACCTGCGGCGGGTTGCCGGCGCCGATCGTATCGCCGAGCGCGATGGCGTAGGCGCCCAGCTGACGCAGCCGCCGCGCGATACGGACGACCTGCTCAGCCGCAACGGCGCCCTCGTACGGGCAGCCGAAGGCCGTCGAGATGTATCCAGCCCACGGACGCCCGGCGTCGGAAGCCAGTGCGGATATCGCCTCGATCGCCCGCAACGACTCTTCGACGGTGCGGTTGACGTTGCGTTTGTTGTGCGTCTCGCTTGCCGACACCACCGTGGCGAGCTCGTCCGCGCCTGCCGCGATGGCGTTGCGCGCGCCGGTCTCATTCGGCACGAGCGCGACGTAGGTCACGCCTTCGCGCCGGGGCATGATGGCGAAGAGCTGGTCGGTGTCGCGCATCTGCGGGATCGCCTTCGCGCTGACGAAGGAGCCGGCCTCGATCCGCCGCAGCCCGCAGGCGGCCAGCCGCTCGATCAGCTCCACCTTCTGCCCCACGTCGAGGTGGCGATCCTCGTTCTGGAGCCCGTCGCGGGGGCTGACTTCCGTGATCGTGACCCGCTGCGGAAGCTTCATCGCCCTACCCCACCATCCTCGAACTCGACGAGCACGTCGCCCTCGGCCACCCGGTCGCCCGGGCGGCAGGCGATCCGCCGCACGACGGCGTCCGCGGCCGCTTCGATCAGGTGCTCCATCTTCATCGCTTCCAGCACGACCAGCGGCTGCCGCGCGACGACCTGCGCGCCCTCTTCGACGAGCACCCGCACCACCAGGCCTGGCATGGGCGCCAGCAGCGCTCCGCCCGCATGCGCGCGAACGGCTCCGGCGCCCGCGCCGGCGCTCAGGCCGGCCGGCGGCCCAAAGACGAAGAGTTCGTCATCTGATTCGACTACAAGATGGCGGCCGTCCGCTACAACCGTCCAACGGCGCTCCTGCCCGTCGCTGATAACGGTCAGCTCATTCGCGGCGGTACGCTCCGCTTCGAACTCGTGCTCGCGGCCCTCGATCGAGCAGCGCCAGGCGTTCGTGCGGCCGACGAGCGCTTCAATCTCCAGCATGACCGGCCTTCCCTGATACACGAACTCCACGGGCCGCCGGCCTCCCATTCGCCAGGGGCCCAGCGCCTGCCAGGGTTCCGCCGGAGCGACCGTCTGCGGCAAGATGAGATCTACAGCGGACGCCAGCAGCGCCTCGTCCGGCGGTCGCGGCACGAACTCCTCCGGCGACATCGACTCCAGCGTCCGCAAGTCCGCGCCGCCGTCGGCGAAAGAGCTGCTCCGGACGACCGCCTGAAGCAGGCCGAGGTTCGTCTTCACCCCCTCGACCGCGTAAGCCGCCAGTGCCCGCCGGCAGCGCCTGAGAGCTTCTTCGCGGGAATCGCCGTAGACGAGCAGCTTGGCGAGCAGCGGGTCGTACTCGGTCGACACCTCGGTCGCCTCCTCGATTCCGGCATCGTTGCGGACACCATCGCCTTCCGGCGGGCGGAAGTAGCTGATGCGCCCGCTCGACGGCAGATAGCCACGCGCCGGCTCCTCCGCGTAGACCCGGCACTCGATGGCGTGGCCCGAGATGCGGACATCATCCTGCGAAAGCGGAAGCCGCTCGCCGGAGGCGATGCGGAGCTGCAGCGCCACGATATCAATGCCGGTGATCAGCTCCGTAACGCCGTGCTCCACCTGCAGGCGGGCGTTCATCTCCAAAAAGTAGAAGTCGCCGCTCGCATCCAGAAGGAACTCCACCGTCCCCGCATTCTCGTAGCCAACGGCTCGCGCCAGCTCGACCGCCGCGTCCCACATGCGGCCGCGCAGAGCGGCGTCGAGGCGAGGCGCCGGCCCCTCCTCGATCACCTTCTGGTGGCGGCGCTGGATGGAGCAGGCGCGCTCGCCCAAGTGTACGACGAGGCCGAAGCGGTCGGCCAGCACCTGCACTTCGATGTGGCGGCCGCCCACAACGGCCCGCTCCAGCAACAGCCGATCGTCTCCGAAGGCCGCGGCCACCTCGCGGCGTGCATCGGCCAGGGCGTCCGGGAGCTCTTGCGACGCGGAGACCAGTCGCATGCCGCGCCCGCCTCCGCCGGCGACCGCCTTGATCATCAGCGGATAGCCGATGTCGTCGGCCGCGGCAGAGAGCCTGGCATCGTCCCGTCCGTCGACGGCGATGCCGGGCAGCACGGGCACATCGTGCTCCTCCGCGACGCGCTTGGCTGCAGCCTTGTCGCCCAACAGCCGCATCGCTGCTGCGGGAGGCCCAACGAAGGTGATTCCGGCCACCTCGCAGGCCTCCGGCAGCGCCGGGTTCTCCGAGAGAAAGCCGTAGCCGGGGTGGAGCGCGTCCGCGCCCGCCTCCCGCACCGCATCTATGACGCGCGAGAGGCACAGATAGCTCTCGGACGCCGGGGGCGGGCCGATGCGGATCGCCTCCTCCGCGAAGCGCGCGTGCGGGGCATCGCGATCGGCGTCCGAGTAGACGGCGACTGTGGCGATCCCGAGCTCGCGGCAGGTGCGCATGATCCGAAGCGCGATCTCGCCACGGTTGGCGATGAGGAGCTTCCTAAGCATCGTGCTCGGCCCAGCGCGGCTTTCGCTTCTCCAGGAAGGCGCTCACCCCTTCGCGTGCTTCCGCTCCCGAACGCACCCGCGCGATCAGGTCAGCCGTGTAGCTATCGGTCTCGGTGCTGTTCGGCGCGGCCTTGCGCACCAGCTCCTTGCAGGCGCGTTGCGCCTCCGGCCCACCAGCGATGAGCGCCGAGACGATGTCGTCGACGGCGGCGTCCAGCTCCTCCGCAGCGACGACGCGATGGACGAGGCCGATCGCCAGCGCCTCCGCCGCGCCGAACCGCTCGCCTGTGAGGAAGAGCCGGCGCGCGTGGCCGCGACCGATCTTCTCGATGACGTGCGGCGCGATGGTCGCGGGAACGAGGCCGAGCCGCACCTCCGTGAAGCCGAAGCGCGCGGAGTCCGAGGCGACGGCGATATCAACAGCCGCGACGAGGCCGGCGCCGCCGCCGAAGGCGCCCCCCTGCACCCTGGCGATGACGGGTCGCGGGCACTCGGCAACAGCGCGCAGCATCGACGTGAGCGCGGTGGCGTCGCGCAGGTTCTCCTCCGCGCTGAACTCCGCCGCCCGTCGCATCCAGTCGAGGTCGGCGCCGGCGCTGAAGGAGCGCCCCTCTCCCGCCAGGATGACGGCGCGCACACCCTCCTCATCGCGAAGGCGGGCGAAGGCGTCGCCGAGCTGGGCGATCATGTGCTCGTCGAAGGCGTTGTGGACGTCGGGCCGGCGCATCAGCACGGTCGCGACGGGGCCGACGCGGGTGACCTCGACGTAGGACGGACCAGCCATCGCTACATCCGGAACACGCCGAACCGCGTCTCCGGAATCGGCGCGTTGAGGGCAGCGCTGATGCCGAGGCCCAACACCGCTCGCGTGTCCAGCGGGTCGATGATGCCATCGTCCCAGAGCCGCGCGGTGCTGTAGTAAGCGTCGCCTTCCTGGTCATACTTCTCGGTGATGGGACGCTGGAACTGCTTTTGCTCCTCCTCGGTCATCTCCTCACCACGCGCTCGCAGGTTGTCGAGCCGCACGGTAAGCAGCACGCTCGCCGCCTGCTCTCCTCCCATGACCGAGATCTTCGCGTTCGGCCACGTCCAGAGGAAGCGCGGCTCGTAGGCGCGCCCGCACATCGCGTAGTTCCCCGCGCCGAACGATCCGCCGACGACGATGGTGAACTTGGGGACGTTCGCGTTGGCCACGGCCATCACCATCTTCGCCCCGTGCTTGGCGATCCCCTCGCGCTCGTAGCGACGCCCGACCATGAAGCCCGTGATGTTCTGCAGGAAGACGAGCGGGTAGCGACGCTGCGCGCACAGCTCGATAAAGTGCGCGCCCTTCAGGGCGCTCTCCGAGAAAAGTATCCCGTTGTTCGCGACGATGCCCACGGGGAACCCCATGATCCGGGCGAAGCCGCAGATGAGCGTGGCGCCGTACGAAGCCTTGAACTCGTGAAAGCGGCTCGCATCGACCATACGGGCGATCAGCTCTCGCATCTCGAAGCTGACCCGCGGTTCGGAGGGCACAAGGCCGTAGATCTCCTCCGGGTCGTAGCGCGGCGGCTCCGCCGGCAGCACCGGCCAGGGCGGCTGCTTGGTTACCGGCAGCGACGCGACGATGCTGCGCGTGATGGCGAGCGCATGCGCATCGTCCGCGGCGTGGTGATCGGCGACGCCCGATACCTCCGTGTGCATTCGCGCGCCGCCGAGCTCCTCGGCCGAGACCTCTTCCCCCGTGGCAGCCTTGACGAGCGGCGGGCCACCGATGAATATCGTCCCTGTGCCCTCCACGATGACGGTCTCGTCGCTCATGGCGGGCACGTATGCCCCGCCCGCCGTGCAGGAGCCCATGACGACGGCGATCTGCGCGATCCCACGCGCCGACATCTGCGCCTGGTTATAGAAGATCCGGCCGAAGTGATCGCGATCCGGGAATATCTCGGCCTGGAGCGGCAGGAACGCCCCGCCGGAGTCGACCAGATAGATGCACGGCAGCTCGTTCTGCGCCGCGATCTCTTGCGCTCGCAGATGCTTCTTCACGGTGATTGGATAGTACGTGCCACCCTTGACGGTCGCGTCATTCGCCACAACGACCACCTCGCGGCCGCTCACGCGGCCGATGCCCGTGACGATGCCCGCCGACGGAGCGTCGTTGTCGTACATCTCCCACGCGGCCAAGTCGCTCAGCGCCAAAAAGGCCGTTCCGGGGTCGACCAGGCGCTCGACACGTTCGCGTACCGTCATCTTCCCGCGCGAGCGGTGTCGCTCCCGCGCCTCCGCACCCCCGCCCTCACGGACGGCCGCCTCCCGGCGGCGCAGCTCCGCGACGGCCTCGGCCATCGCGCGCCGGTTCGCGTCGAACTGCGCGCTCGACGTGTCGAGGGACGACGGCATCACGGGGATCGCATCGAGCGGGTTGGCAGCGTCCACAGTCATCGGTATCGTCCTGCCTCCATCACACGGATTATAGCCGCTTTCCCGCGTCGAACCGACCGCTGCGGCCCCTTGCGCGCCGGAGCGGGCACGCGTATACCGAATGAATGGCACACGACCTCCTCAGCGACGAGCACCGGCTTCTGCGTGACACCGTGCTCGCTTTCGCCCGGCGCGAGCTTGGCCCCGTCGCCGCCGAGATCGACCGGAACGACGCGTTCCCGCCGGATCTGTTTCGACGGCTGGGCGAGCTCGGCATCCTGGGCGTGACCGTGCCGCGGCAGTACGGCGGCGCCGGCGCCGACCTCCTCTCCGGCGTGCTCGCTATCGAGCAGCTCGGGCGCGTCTCCGGCTCGGTCGCGCTCTCCTACGGCGCGCACGCGAATCTCTGCGTGAACACCCTCTACGTCAACGGTACGGAGGAGCAGCGACGCCAATATCTGCCGGGCCTCTGCTCGGGCGAACTGGTCGGAGCGCTGGCGATCACGGAGCCTGAGGCCGGATCGGATGCGATGGGACTACAGACGAAGGCCGTCGCCGACGGCGACGACTACCTCCTGAACGGCACGAAGACGCTGATCACCAACGGCTCCATCGCGGATGTCATCGTCCTCTACGCCAAGACCGACCCATCCGCCGGGGCGCGCGGGCTGACCGCCTTCATCATCGAGAAGGGCTTCCCCGGCTTCTCCGTGTCGAAGACGTTCGACAAGTTCGGCCACCGCGGCTCGCCGACGGCGGAACTGCGGCTGGATGACTGCCGCACCCCGCGCGCGAACGTGCTGGGCGAGGAGAACAAGGGCGCCGCCGTGATGATGCGCGGCCTGGACATCGAGCGTATCTTCCTTGCGGGCGAGCCGCTCGGCATCGCGGAGGAGGCGCTCGCGCTCTCCATCGAGTACGCGAAACAGCGCCACCAGTTCGGCAAGCCCATCGGCAGCTTCCAGCTCATCCAGGCGAAGCTCGCCGATATGTACACACAGATCGAGGCGGCGCGCGCGCTCCTCTATCAAACCGCCGTCCTGGCCGAGACGAGCACCGTCCACAAGGAGGCGGCCGCGGCGATCCTGTTCACCGCGGAGATGGCCACGCGCGTGGCGCTGGACGCGATGCAGATCCACGGCGGCTACGGCTACCTCAACGAGCTACCGCTGGGCCGCCTCGTGCGCGACGCGAAGCTGCTGGAGATCGGCGCCGGCACGTCCGAGATCCGGCGGCTGATCATCGGCGAGGAGCTGCTGAAGTAGCCGCCTTGGCGTAACGCCGTCCTCAACGAGTACGCCACGAGCCCAACCAGTCCCCGCGCAAGGACGCCTCTATGCGCCGGGCCATATCGAATTATTAAAGCCCTGGTAACGAATGCCGTACTCAATGCGTCAAGATCACGTGGCTAGGTACTATTGGCCGTGATCGAAAAGCTATGACGAAAAGCCCACTGCAGCCAGCGCCCACGACTAGCGATGCCACAACCGGCGATACGTCCTCGCCGAGGCGTAACCGCCTGCGGCTCCTCTGGCCGCCTGAGCTCTTCGCTGCGTTGCGAAGGCTCGTTCACCGCGTACGAAACGGAGGGGCAGCTCTGCGCGCCTGGGGTCAGAGCTCAGCCCACCAACTCGTTGCCGAAGGCAAGCTGGATGAGGAAACCGCGGAGCAGGCCGTGCTCAGCATGGAGCAGCCCGCGACGTTTTCCGCCCTCGGGCATCTGGGATCGCACATCACCATCAGCCTGATTCTATTCGGGCCGTTCGAGAACGTCGCCCGCTTCCTCTGGACGCTCTTCTTCCGACTGAAGGCGGAGGCGCTTGGCCTGGTCCTGCAAGGATCGAAAGAGGATCGTGACAGGGCGCGCAAGGTACACACGCTCACGGTAGCGCTCCTGTCCCTCATACCATTCGTAGGCATGTTCGCCTACGTGGCAGCCAAGCCCCTGAGGAATAACCGGGCGCTGCTGGCGATCCTGTTTGACGGGGCTCTGCGAAAGCTGCCGTTCAACCTGTACCACGGTCAACACCTGGCGGTACTCACCTGCTGGCTCGCCACTTCTGGGCCGGGGCCGTCGATTAGCGCTGTTGCACGCCGGTGGTTCCCGCCACGGCCGCGGCTTCTGCTCGCCTCGGCGAGAGAGGCCCTCGCGAACGTGAGGCCGCACTGGAAGATCGCTAGCGTGCTGCTGGCAGCGAACCTGATCGCGGTCGCCATCGCTGTGACGGCCCACGGGCTGACCGGAACGCTATCGGACACCTTCGGAGAGTTCGGAGCGCTCCAGACGCTGAAGGCGGGTGAGCTGCTCCTGGCAGGCGTGGTCGGCTACTACATCTACTCTCGCTTCTGGCGCCTTCCGAACGCCGAGCAGCGAGTCGATGCGCCGGGCAGCTTCTTTTGGATCCTCTCGGCGGGCGGATTCGTCTGGCTCGGCATCGACGACTACTTCGGCCTGCACGAGCGACTAGGTGGCGTCATCGAATCACTCTCTGGCACATCGGTGCCTCTGCTCAACAATCCAGACGACCTCATTCTTCTTGGCTATGGCATCGCCGGCCTGACGCTCGCCGTGATCTTCCTCGGCGAGCTGAGGCGGTCGCGAGCCGTGTTTCCGATCATGGCCGCGGGCGTCGGGTTTATGGCCATCTCTCAGGTGATCGATTTCTTCGCCCCGGAGCAGACGGTCTTCTCAGGACTCGAGAACCCCACCAATCTCATTGGGGCCGGGCTGCTGCTGCTCGCCTATCTCGTGAAGCTGCGCGATATCTGGGATGAGCCGCGCTTCTCCAGCCCAGGACTAGATCGGGGTGACGCAAGCGAAGCGATGACGTATAGTTGAGCGCGGCAGGTTATTCGAGCGGGGTAGTCCTTGCTGCGAGTAACGACCGCTGCCGGCCCTCTTGCCGACACACTGTTCAGCACAAGTCTAAAGCTGTGGGCGCTCTGGCTCATGGCGTTGTTCGCCGCCATCGCTCTAACCGCGTTGGCTCTCCTTGACGTCTACCCTCCGGGCGACGTGGCCCTCACACGAACGCTGCAGGCGCTGCGCCTTCCGGGGCTCGACTGGCTGAGCCGCGTCATCTACAGGATCGGGCTATCACCTATCGATCAGCTCGTCGCTCTAGCCGTGGCGGTCGCCATCGCGATCCGCAGGCGGCCGCTGATGGCAACGTTCGTGGCCGTGGCGCTGCTCGCGCGTGGGTTCGGCGGCCTGCTCAAGGAGCTGGTAGAGCGACCGCGCCCCTCGCCGTTCCTCATCGACGTTTCCGAGCGCGCGAACGGCTTTGCCTTTCCCAGCGGCCACGTCCTGGGGGCCGTGCTGCTGTGGGGTTTCATCTACTTCGCGTCAGGAGAACTGATTTCGAGCGTTCGCTGGCGCAGCTGGGTGCGCTGGACGAGCCTCTCAATCATCGCTCTCATGGGCTTCCAGCGCGTATACGCCGGCGCGCACTGGCCCAGCGATGTGCTTGGCGCATACCTGTGGGGAGGCGTCATCCTCTTCGCCCTCGTCAAGGCGCACGAGCTCTGCGGCCGTTGTCTCTTCAGTGCGGGGGCAAGAAACTGGGCGCCCATCAGGCCCAATTGACCTAAGGCCGTCCCCGCGCCAAAGCCGATCGGCCCCCTGCCAGCGGCCCGTCTATACGCACGAAGGCAAACTGGAGGAGGAAGCTGCGGGATCTCTCGCGCTAGGCGCCGTGGGGTGTGCGTCGCAGCGGCGCGCTCACTTGGTGCAAGTACTGAAGGATCTCGATGTTCGAACGGAAGGCGCCACTCTCCGCGTAGGAGACCGCGTGCTCCTCGCAGAAGGCTCTCACGATGGGCTGAGCCTCCTTCAGCTTGTTCCTCGGCATGCTCGGAAACAGGTGATGCTCGATCTGGTAGTTGAGCCCACCATACCAAAAGTCGGCCACCGGACTCCCCGCAACGTTGCGGGTCGTCAGAACCTGCCTGCGCAAGAAGCCGATGGTGTCTTCGCCGCTGAACGTGGGCATGCCTTTGTGGTTCGGCGCAAAGACGGAGCCCATGTAGAGTCCCAACAGCGACTGGTGGACGGCAATGAAGAGCACCGCGTGCCACCAGCTAAGCGCGTAGAACAACAGGCTGAAGTAGATGGTGAAGTGGAGGATCATCA
>JADFNZ010000119.1:0-294 GCA_022563135.1 Chloroflexota bacterium
CGCTGGCGGACTGGAAACACGAGCCGATGGAGGCGGCCCTGCGCACGCTTGCGGAAGCGCGAGGCGTGAAGGCGGGCGACCTCTTCATGCTTCTGCGCGTTGCGACGACCGGCAAGCCTGTCTCGCCGCCGCTCTTCGAGAGCATGGAGATCCTCGGCCGCGAGCGCTGCCTCCGCCGCATAGCGGCGGCGCTCAACGTGCTCGCGAGGGCAACCTGACCTCCCAATTGCGCGGCTGTTTTACGCCATGCTATCCTGCAAGGCGACTTTGGGGATTCGTCTAATGGTAGGACAG
>JADFNZ010000119.1:304-2248 GCA_022563135.1 Chloroflexota bacterium
GACGCCGGGCGGCGGCGGCTGGAGCCGCAAGCGACGCACGAAGCGTCGATAAGCCACTTGGAGGTCGCCCGCCGCAGGCGGACCTGGTTCAAACGCAACTTCCCCAATTGCTGCCTCAGATACGGCTGTGGTATCATTTTTGCAAGTTTGGGGATTCGTCTAATGGTAGGACAGCGGATTCTGGATCCGTAAGTGGGGGTTCGAGTCCTCCATCCCCAGCCAAGAGATGTATCGGGCGCACCGTCCCGACTCGTCGGGACGCGACACACGGGGCGCATTCGTCTAGTGGCCCAGGACGCCGCCCTCTCAAGGCGGAGATCGCGGGTTCGAATCCCGCATGCGCTACCAACCGCCAGATAGACAGGCCCCGTCTAGACGGGGCCTGTCACGTTGTTGTCGATGCGCTCGCGCGTTAGCGGCGGAGGCGGCCGCCGAAGTCGCGCAGGGATGCGCCCTCTAGCTTCCAGAGCTGGCGCGTCGCGACGAAGAGGCCCGCGGTGAGCACGCCCATCGCCAGGAACGGCGCCAGGATCGCCAGGTGCGCCAGGCCGACGAGCACCGGCAGCAGGATCGTCAGCGCGATGATGCCGGGCAGCACCGCTCCGTTCGCGAGGAGGACGACGCCGATGCCCACGCCGATGACGACCGCGAGCGGTATCGCGATGTACCTGCCGGCGGCAGGATAGACTGCCACGATCTCCCAGAAGCTCAGCTTGCTCAGTCGCTCTCTCATGACCAACTCCTCCTTTGCAGAATCTGCGCTGATTCTAGCGCAGCGGTGCACCGAACTTGAGGTACTGCTAGACGAGCGGAACCTGTCGTACCCTTAGCTTCTCTCTTACGAGCGCAAGGCGGAGCATCGCGTCGTGTTCATCCTCGTGAACCACCGCAGCCCAGCCGCTGAAAGAACCACGCCCCGAGATGCGGTTTTGGAAGGGCACGACTGTGAACTCAGCGAAATCTCGATGGGGCTCCTCGGACAGCCGGTATTGACGGTTTCCTCCAGGCTTCTTCAATGGCCATAATACCGAGCTCGTTCGGTCATAGTCATCAGCACCAACGAACTCCACGATGGGCCAGAGGGATGACCGAGCCGCGAAGACGATGATCCGGCGGCGATTCTCCCGGAATGCATCTCGCCAGCCGTACCCGATGGCGAGCCGCGTATCAACATTCCCTGCGCTCACTGCGTACGTCACGAGCGGGCCGAACTGTTCCTTGGTTCCTTCCGGCCATGTGAAGAAGAATGAGCTATCGCTTTCCATGAGTTCTTTTTGAAAGTTCACTTGCCGCCTCCTCATTCGCTCAATTGGCATCTGATTGTACATCGCCCGCCGCCTCGGTTACACTCCGCCTCGAACCCATGTCGTCGACCCACGACCCACGACCCCGGGCCCTCGGGGAGCTGCTGCACCCGCGCTCCATCGCGGTCGTCGGGGCGTCCGCCAACCCCGACAGCCCCGGCCACGACTACCTGAAGTCGATCATCGACTTCGGCTACAAAGGCGCGGTCTACCCGATCAATCCTCGTCAGGACGAGATCCTGGGCCTCAAGGCCTACCACGACGTGCGCGAGATCCCCGGCGAGGTGGCGTTCGTCATCTCCTGCATCCCCTCCGGCGGCGTGCTCGACCTGATCGACGCCTGCGCCGAGAAGGGCGTGCCCGTGATCCAGCTCTTCACCGGCCGCTTCAGCGAGACCGGCCGCGTGGAGGACGCTCAACTCGAGCGCGAGACGCTGGAGCGGGCGCGCAAGGGGGGAGTGCGGCTGATCGGGCCGAACTGCATGGGGCTGCACGATCCGGCGCTCGGCGTCTCGTTCCGGCCGGACCTGCCGCGCCGGGTCGGGCCGGTCGCCTATCTCTCGCAGTCTGGCAACAACACCACCGAGGTGCTGATCCACGCCGACGTCCGCGGCCTGGGCTTTTCTACCGCGCTCAGCTA